>DATJPT010000004.1 GCA_035506275.1 Bacteroidota bacterium | reverse complement strand
TGCAGAATACGGTTCAAATTATGTTCGCGCGTTTTTCCGAGGATGAGGAACCAATCAACGATCGTCCAGATGCCGAGCCCGCCGCACGTGATCAATTTTGCGATGCCGAGGCCGATCTCGCCGAGCATGAACCGGTCGATGCCGAAGTGTCCGCCGATGAGCGAAACAATGAGCATCGTTGTCGGATCCTTCAGGTTGGCCCCTTGTACCTGAAGGAGCCTTGAATCGTCGAGCTTCGACAATTTTTCGCGGATGGCGTTCAGCTGGTATCCTTCAAAATACTTCGAGGACATCATCATGTACATGTCGATCTTTTGCTGGTCCATAGAAATATCCTTTCGATGATTGATGGCTGGGCCCGGTGAGGTTTCCCCGGCTTGTGAGTGGAGCCGATCCCTTTTTATGAAATAAACCCCCGAAACTTAACAATCGGTAGAAGAAAAAGCAATCGGAAGTTTAGGTGCTGTTCCACATTCGAAGCGTTTGGGCAAAGGTCCTCTCGTTCCCAATCTCCGATCGGGAACGGAGTGAAGATCTTCAGCCGAAGGACAAGTTACCGACACAGTTCCCAGACGGCGTTCGGGAGCGAGAGGGGGAATTCTCACCCTGTAACACTGCCGAAGTTCAGGTGGCGGGGTCCTTTGAAATGTTGGGAGCGAAAAGAATAAAACATCCAATGCCCCCTGATTCCTGTCACCGCCGCACAACAAAATTGAATCCTCCCGTCCTTAAGCCGGCGAGCTGCTTCACCATCCTGGAAACGACCCGGTCGACCGATTTCGCCGTTTTTAGAAAATTAATGTAACGAAGAATTTCCTTCTTCCGGTGCGGGGGGAGCCGTTGAAACGTCCGATGCGCTTTTCTGTTCTTTGCAAGCGCCCGCTTGAATTTCGGATGGATCGGAATAATGCGCGGCCTGCCGTCAAACTCAAGTTCAACGTTTGCCCGGTCCCCCACATCGATCCCCGCCGCTTTCCGCATCGGCGTGTTAAGGTACAATCTGTGCTTCCCCCGGTACTTCACGATCGTTTGGATGAAGCGATGGCCATTCAACTTCCCCGTTACGGGGAGTGGGCCCGTTGTTTTACCGGCCTTTTTGAATAATGCCGATAAAATTTTCGCAGGGACCTCGACATAGGGATTGACGCCGATGATGCGAATGGTATCGGAGAACGATTTCATTGAATTAAAGAGATCGCGCTTGTGGTCTAAGAGGGTTGACGTGGAACCGGCGCAGAAGTTACACTGGTTTGTCTTTGAACAATGTATTTCCTTTTACCAGCCATGACACGCCAAAGGCCAGAAGGGCTACAGACTCGAGGATCAGGACGGGGTTGCTTGAGGCAAGAAACGTCTCCCGGAGAAACAACGTATAGATGGTGATAAAGAGAATGGCAAGAAGCATGACGATGCCGCAAGCGCGATAGATCATATTCCTTCGTTTCTTCTCCTTCCCCATCACGCCGGGGTGCCGCCGTGTGAACAGGAATATTGAATTGTATGAAAGAGCGAGGAAGAACAACGTTCCGAAAATGAGGTGGATCGTTCCCGAAACGCCGTCATCGATAAGAAAAATGCCGACGCGTACGGTCCTCCCGGAATACATTGCGGTTGGAAAAAGGATCATCCCCATCGCAAACACTCCGCTCATGTTAACAACGATGTCGTCGATCCTTTCATAACCTTTGTAGGAGATGAGGAACAGCGCAACACCGCTCAAGATCCCCACAAAAAAATCGCGCATGTTGGTATAGTAATAACCGCTGATCGATCCCTGGAGTGTCGGCTCTCCCTGGGTGAACCCTCCGAAGACCACGACAATGGGGAGCAGAATGCCGAGAATTCCGATCAATCTTCTCATCGCTAAATACGAAACGATCAGACTTCTTTCCCGGTTTGTCGATAATCTAAAGGCCATGGCAGATTGTCACCATCATTTTTTTGAGGAACGGTATCGCTCCTGTCGTGGTGTGTTTTGCGGTGTGCCGGTTAACTTTTGGTCTCCGGATTTTCCTGGATGAGATAGAGGCGGTTGTCCTCGACACGGTACATCAGCGGGGCGATAACGATTTTCGGATACCGGAGCCGGAGCCGTTTCACTTCGCTGAGAATGAAATCGACTTCGTTGCCGATCTCGAACATCGGTGCAAAGTGGAAGAAATGCTCCTCCGCCGATTGCTGCTGCCAGCCGGCGGCATTCACCAGGCCCTGGACGAACTGCTCTTTGCGCGCGATCAGGTTGACCATGCCGCATTGCGTATGGCCGATCAGCGCGATGCACCGTACACCGCCGACGGCGATCGCATACGAGACCTTGAACTCGCTGTACCGCAGGTTCGCGCCCCCCGTTCGGATGATGAACGCAAAATTATCGGGGATGTGGAGATGCTTGCGGTTATCCATACACATGCCGATCAAAAGCTGGGCGCTGGAATACTGCTCAAAATTTCGCTCAAGGTTGTGGTATTCCAACAGAAGCCCGACCGGGGTATCGCGGTACTGGGGGGGAATATCTTCTCTGGACGTTATTGCCGCTAGTCTATGCATTCAACTTCCACTATTTAATTCAATCGAAAACATGCCCAACAAAGTAACGGTTGTTTTTCCCTTAATCAATACCGGGAAAAGAAATTCATGGTAAATTGAAGATCGTTAATTGATAGCTGTTTACGGTCGCTTTCCTGCTTTCATTTTGTATTCCTGCGCTTTAGCATTGTTGCCGAGCGCCGCATAGCATGCCGCCGTGTTGAGATACCCTCCCTGAAAATTCGGATCGAGCTTTATCGCTTGGAGAAAATACGGGAGGGCTTTCGAATACTGCTTTTGGTTGGCAAAAATAGCTCCAATATCGTTTTTGATCTTTGCTGAGCCGGGAGATAATTGTTCTGCCTGCTGAAAATCGAAGAGCGCTTCTTCAAATCGTCCCGCCTGAGCGAGGAACACGCCAAGCGACGAGAAAAAATCCGGGTTGGTGGGTTGGAGCCGGACAAGCGCTTTGTACGCATCGATCGCCTTGCCGATATTTCCCGCTGCCACTTCTACCTTGGCGCAGTTGAGCCATATCCGTCCGTTCGTGGAATCGAGCGCGACATACTTTTCATAGCATGCTGCCGCTTGAATAAATTCCCTGTGGTCGCGATGGTACACCGCAAGCTCCTCGTATGCATCGAGACACGCCTGAACATCCCAGAGTTTTTTATCTTCAAGTGTTTCAAACCGAGCCACCGATCGCCGAACATCTGCATTGAGCGTGATCCATGCGCCCGTCTGCAGCAGTGCGACCACGCCCAGTATCAGCAGCGCGCGGTGCCTTGTTTCTCTATTATCTACCACCGACACCCACAGAGCAACGGCCGCTGCGGGGATGCCAACGCTGAACGGCGCCGGAATACCCCAATCCCTGCTCATGCCGAGCGGACAGGTCACTGCGACGATGAATACAACACCGCACCCTGCTGCAAGTAGGAGGAACCTTTCAGACGTTTCCAGCGGATGCCGTTTTTTCAGCGCCACCGCGACCGCAGCGACGAGAAGGACGATGCCGGCGGGAACGGCCAACACCAGCAGATCAGCAACATCCGCAGCATGACTCAGAGCGAATAATGTGTATGGCTGCTGCTTTCCGGCCGGACCGCCGACAGGAAGTATGTTGGCTGCGGCATCGTGTACAACTTGCCGTAAAAAAGCGTAGGAATATCCTGAAACGGCGAGAGCGGCAATGAAGACGACACCTGAAAGAAGTAACGCTCCGAACGCTTCCGCGGCCGCTCCGCGGCGGACGGCGATATAGACAAGATAGAGAAGGGCCGGGATGAAAGCCGCCGCGCCTAAGTTCATCGATAACAGAAATCCGTATGCGGTGACGGCCCAATAGAGCGAAATTCTTTCCTTCAAATATCCGGCGCCGAGAAGAAGAAAGAGGAAAATTCCGGCGTAACCGGGGGCGTAGTTCTCGACGGAGCCGAAAAAGAGCATGCTCACTCCCGATGCCAGGAACAAAAATAAGATCAGGATCCTATCGGTTTCCTCTTCGACGAATAACCGTATGCCTTTCCAGGCGATAAATGTAAAACAGGCACCCGACAGCACGCTGAGCCACAGATAAGCATCCTCGGCGGGTGAAACACTTTCAAAGAACTCGAAGAGCCGGCTCAATTGGAAGATGAAGAAGCCGACGAGCGGCTCGCGGACAAAGCCGGTCAGGTTGAGGTTGTCCATGTTCTCCGGGACCTTCAGGCTCCGCAGCCGGAGATAACCGTCGCCGAGAAAATATGTCGCCGCGCGAAAGCGGATGAAGAGGAAAATGAGAACGGCAATGAATGCCATTCCGAGGAGCAGTCTGAGTACCGGCCGCCACGAGCTTTCCCATTCCGCAAACGAACGAAGAAGGTCGACCAGGAAAAACTGAACCTGCGGGATCATGACACCGAGCATCAAGGCGCAAACAATGAACCGCACTTCAATGCCGTAGAATGCCAGGGAATGGAACCCCCAATTCCAGGCGGTCGGCTGAAATGCGGACCAGAGGTCTGCTGCGACAAAAGCCCCGACAAAAAAATATATGACCGGAAAGACAAGCCGGTCTTCCGATTGGTCAGGAATGGGTTGCTCTGAAGTCGACATTGGAAAGGCCTATGCAAACGGAAAGGTTGACATCGCGCGGGAGTACATCCTCGGCAGACGGTACAGTTGAGTTCACGAACTCGTAATCATCAATGAGTATGGTCTGGTACCCGACGGTATAAAACTCTTCAAAATTTTTTCCAAATGCAACTTGAAGATACATCAGGCGGCGGTGTCTTTTCAAAAGATGTCCGGAGCCGGCCTGCAAGACGCTGTGCGGCCCTTCGACTCCGCGCTTTTTGGCGGGAGCGGGGTGGACAGCCCGACTCTATACTTTTCAAAGCAAAAAAAAACGCTACCATGCATCATGTTTCGGCAAGTTCATCATAGAAAAATGCTCTTCATTATTCGTTGGAATGAAGCGCAACAGTGTTGCCTTCCGAGTCCTTGAAGAATGCCATGTAACCGGTCTGCTTGTCGATGAGCGTCTTCGGCATCGTGACTTTGCCGCCGGCTTTCTCGATACGATTGAGCACAAGCTGCAAATCAGGGTTGGCGTTCAGATAGATAATGGACCCGGATCCGCTCGGCGTGTGCATTTTGCTTTGAACGAGCGAGCCCCCGACAGCCCCGTTTGTGCCGTCCGCCGGAAACATCGCCATCTTCATGTCCCCCGCTCCCCCCTGCGTCAGCGAGATCTCAAAGATGCTCTCGTAGAATTTTGTCGCCCTTTTGATGTCTGCTGCCGGAATTTCAAACCAATTCAGTGCATTTGTATCCTTGCCCATCTTTTTACCCATCGCTGCTCCTTGGTTATCGTGTTAATAAAAAGCCGAATTCGCCGACGCTACGCGGCTTCCGTCGATTTGCTGAACCGAATCACTCGCATCCAGCTTAACACCTTGATCAGGGGATACGTCGGATCGATCTCAAAAAAACGCACCGCAAAATTTGTTCTGCTCGGAAATTTGTGATGATTGTTTTGAAAAAGCTCGCCGAGCGTGAGGAAGTCAAACGGAAGCGAATTTCGGGATCTATCTCCGGTGTCCCTGAAATTCACGTAGCCGTATTTGTGTCCGCACCAGTTGACGATCCCTCCATGGATCGGTCCCATGATGAAGTGGAACGGAAGGAGAAGGTAGAACCAGGCACTCGGTGCAAAGAGAATGTAAAAGGCGATGTAAAACGCGACCCATGCATACCGCACCGTCCACGTATCTGCAAATCTGTCGAAGGCCTTCCATTCGGGGATGTTTTTATCGAACCCTTTTTCCGGTTCAACCCGGTGGAGCAGATAATCAAGATAGATATCCTTCGTTCTCCACATCATTCTGAACATGCTGCGAAAGTAATAGGGCGAGTGCGGATCCTTCTCGGTGTCGCTGTACGCGTGGTGCATCCTGTGCATGATCGCGTAAGCCCGCGGGTTAAGGAAGGACGATCCCTGCGTGATAAAGGTCGTCACATAAAATGTCCTCTCCCAGAATTTCGACATCGTGAACATTTTGTGCGCCGCGTAACGGTGCAAAAAGAAGGTCTGGCAAAACAACGACAAGAACCAATGGGCGACGAAAAAGACAACAATAACCATGAAAGGCCTCAGCGAGATATGGTGATAAAATGCGCTCCCTTGCAAACCATGGCATTCCTTTTCCCTGACAAGATTTCTTTAATCGGGGAGAGCGTTTGAATGTTACGAAGGACGGAACCGTGTTGAGCGAATACGAATATAACCGGAAATTTCTTCGATTAGTTTCCCCGTGACTTGTCCAACGCTTCGTAGTACTTGCGGATCAGATCCTGATAGTCTTTCGAGTACCCTTCTTCCATTGCTTTCAGGAGATCCTGACGGAGACCGTTCTGTTCCGGCTGGTCCTGAATTTCGGCCGGACTCCGGCGAACGGGCGTTACTCCGGCGGCCGACGTGCGCCGCTGCTCATAGTCCCGCTCTCGCATCGAGGTTTGCGCGTCGAGCATGCGCGACAAAATTCGCTGCTGCTGCCGGAGGGTGTTCGGGTTGACGTTGTTCTGCTGCAGGTTCTCGACGACTTCCTTCATGTCGTCGGCGATTCGCTGAAGGTCCCCCAGGATCCTGTTCTTGTCCTGGCTTTCCCGCGCTTCTTTATTGAGCTGCTCGAGCGATTTTCGGACCGCGTCCTGTTGATTTGCCAGCCGTCCCATCGCCTGAAGCTGTTCCTGCGAAAATCCTTTTCCGGATGACAGCTGCTCTGTCTGGGCGTTGATGCTTTGCTGCTCTCCTGCCATCCGCCGAAGCTGTTGCAGGAGCGAGGCGCCGGCTCCTCCCCCCTGTCCCCCCTGCTGAATCGCGTCCATCGCCGACTGGGTAAGCGTGGCGGCTTTGTTCAGCGACGTCATTGCTTCGGCCTGCGCCGAACTCGAGAACTGCCCGTTGCGCTGCTCGAGCCCGTTCATCGACTGCGACATTTCCCCCATCGCCTGTCCGACGGCTTTTCCCATTTCCGGCGTCACGGCAAATGATTTCTGACTCAAGCCGACTAAGCTGTTGGCGACGTTCGCGAGGTCGCTCTGCAAGCCGAGCTGTTTTTCCGCGTTTTCACGGAACTGTTCCGAGTTGGGAGAGAAGCCTTTCGTTTGATTCTTCAGATCCTCCTGGCGCTGTGAAATATCGAGCATATCCTGCATTGCTTTCCGCAGCGTGTTCACTGCTTCGTTGGTTTCGTTGCTCAACATCTGTTCCTGCATCTCTGACATCCGCTGTGCCATTTCCTGCAATGCTTTGGCCGCTTTTTCCTGCTCCTGCATCGCACGCTGCTGCTGCCGGCGGCGAAGCTGATCCGCACTTTGCTCCATCGCCTTCTGCAGTGCGCTGTCGCGTGCGGCTTCTTCGGCTTTCTCAAGGGCTTTCATCGGCATATCCTCGGGGAATTCCTCCATCTTCTTCCGAAGCTCTTCGAGCTGCTTTTGCATCTCTGCCAGCTGCTTGCCGATGTCGTCCTGCTTTCGCGCAAGTTCTTCCGTTTGTTTTCCGGATGTCGAATCTTCCGCCGTCTCGCGCTCAAGGCTTTCCTGCTGCTTCTCCATCTCGGTTGACCGCTTCACCATCTCGTCCATTTTTTGCTCGACCTGGATCCTTTTGAGCAGTTCCATCGTTCTCTCGATGCTTTGGCGGAATGCTTCCTCCGAAAACTGCACCTGCTGCATCGCCTGCCGCAGCTGCTCCGGCGAGACGTTCTGCATCGCGTCCTGCATTCGCTTCATCGCCTGCTGAAATTCGGGGGAGTCGATCTGCTGGAGCAATTGCTGCAGTTCCGAGTATTTTTGAAGCGTCTCGTTCGAGAGGATATGATTCTTCTGCATCGTCTGCGCCGTCGTGTCGAGCGATCTGCTGATGTCATCAATTTTCTTTGTCAGTTCCTGGTACCGCTTCAGCGTCTCCTCGGCCTTTTTCTGTTTCTGCCAATCGAGGGGCTGATTTTTTTTCATCTCTTGAGAAATTTCGTTCAGCTCCTTTTTCAGATCCTGTTCTTCGCCGAGCGACTGGTCGAGCTTTTCGATAGCCTCGTCCTGATTCTTGTCTGCATCCGCGAACACTTCGTCGAGAGAGGGAAGCCTAAGCAGGTAGGTTTCACTGACCCCCTTTTTAGGGCCGGAAATATTGTCGTTGTCGAAAACTTCGGCTCGGTATTCCACAACATCCTCCGGAACCAATCCCATCGGCGACAGATCCCATTGGAAACCGACTTCGGCATCGGCCGATTGCTTTTCCCCGTCGGGAAGAGGAATGGAAACGGCTGTGTAGCTTGTATCAGGCTTTTCATACCGCGAGTGGACCAGACGATACTTGAGGTTGAGCGCAGTGAAGCCGAAATCGTCATGGATGTTGAGCCGCAGAGGCAATTCCATTTTATCGACAACGTCGATGTTCTTGCCGGGATACGTGATCGAAACGGTAGGCGCCTGGTCCGGCGTTTCAGTAAGTCTATATTCTATCGGATCAGCATTGGTGAAACCCTCGCTGTCTTCGAGGAGGACATGATAAGAACCTTCGCGGTGAAGAATCAGTTGACCTGAATAGGCGCCGTCCCGAGGCTGCAGGCGCACCTCATTTCCATCTCTGAAGATGAGCGTTCCCCGGTCCAACGGCTTATTCGGCGTAATATGCCAGCGGATCAGCGTTCCGGGAAGCGCCGTTACATCGCCGGCATTATCGTCCAGCGCCTGCTCGGGAAGACGCGAGTACGAGGGAGGGGTCAGATGCACGATGAGCGATCTGACCACCGGCCGGTCGATCACGCTGATGGTATAGCGTGAACTGTGAATGCCTTCCGCCTCAGCAGAATATTCCGCAGACTGTCTGAGCGAAGAAAGTATGTAATGGAATTGTCCCGCAGAGTCGGACTGAACGTCTACCCTGTCTTCTGAGGAGATGCCGGTCTGCCGAATGGAAAGGGTGATCTTTTTCGGCATGGAGCGGCGGATCGGCCCTGCCGCTTCCGCATTCTCGATGAGCGAGATCGCTACCGGCACCGATTCCCCTCTGACGATTTCCGCGTTTCCCGGGCGGACCAGGAACGTGAAGGCAGCGGGCTGGCTGAATTCAGTCCGGAAGTGTACAAGCCGATTTGCCGAAGGCAGGAGATCAAACTGAGGAATAAGAAAGAGGATGATCGTGAAAACGGCAACGACAGCAAGATACCTTCCCGCTTTTCGAACCTGGTTGAACGAAACAACATCGGTGAAAGAAAGCTGAGCCGCTGCTTTCTGCAGATCGCCGAACGATGCATCAATGAGTTCCGGCGAATAGTCTGGATGAAAACCGGGCGCAGCGCTCTTCTTGGCATCGTGCTCATTAAAGATGTCAAGAATGTTCCATAATCTGTCCTTAATTTCGGGGAACGCTGTGCCGACGAGCGCCGCGACTTCTTTTTCAGAAATGCTCTTCAAAACATTTTTCCATCGCAGTAGCGGTTCGAGGATGAACAAGCCGGCACAAAGAAGAAGAGCGGTCGATCCAAGGACGATGATCGATGTCCTGAAAAGGGGATCTCCATGAGAGAGCGCCTCATTCGCGGAGAAGCCGGCGATCAACCAGAAGGCAAAGATTGCCGAACGAAGTATTCCCCGAAAGATCCTCTCTTTATAGATGCGCGAGCGGACCTTTGCCAACCGCCGGCGCATTTCCGCGTAGATCGGAGTGCTTTTGATCTCTGTTTCGTTCATACCAGCTTCACCGCTCATACCCAATACGTTACCTTATTGCGTCAGGACCCAGAAAAGCAGATTTGTCCCGAACCGGAGCGCTTCCTGCCGTTTCTCCTCCGGGTCTTTGTGAACGTCCGGGTCTGCCCATCCATCGCTCGGGTTTGATTCGTACGTATAGTAGACAACAAGCCGGCCCTTATAGAAAATCCCGAATCCCTGCGGCGGCTTGCCGTTGTGCTCATGGGTTTTCGGGACGCCGTTGGGGAAATCGAACACGCAATGATACAAACCGTACGAAAACGGCAGCTCAACAAGATTCTCTTCGGGAAAGACCTTCTTGATCTCTCTGCGGAACGCTTTGTCCATTCCATAGTCGTCGTCGGCGTAGAGAAAGCCGCCGTGCTCAAGATAGGTACGAAGGCGTTGGACCTCGTAATCGGAGAAGAGGATCCCACCGTGTCCCGTCATGAAGATGAACGGGTATGAAAAAAATTTATCGTCGGAAATCTCGGTGAATTCATATTGAGGATCGACGTCAATGCCGGTGTACTGCTTCGCAAAATTCAGCAGGTTCACCTCTCCCGAAGGATCATTATACCAATCCCCTCCCCCCGAATACTTCAAGCGTCCGATGCGGAATTGAGATTCAATCCGTTTGGGCTGGGAGCCGGCGGCATCAATAAGGACAAGCGCAAATACGGAGATGACGATCACCTTTCGCATGAAGAAAATTTAGAGAAACAGGAGGGGAGAAGCAAGAAAGAACGGCACACCATTGCTCATAAACATAAACGTCCCGCCCGGCTCGTTCAGCCGGACGGGACGCTCACACATCACTCACACCGACATCAATCCATGATTTTTCGCAGGAACGCGGGCTTGTCGGTGTCACCGCGGTCCGCTGCCGGCTGCGTGAAGCGGGGCTCAGTGACCGGCATGGCCGGCGTCGGAATCTGGAACCCTTTGCGGATGTACGCCGGTTCATCCATCTTTTTCAGATCCTGCACTCCGGTTGGAATGTGATCGAGCACGCGGACATTTTTCGAAGGGCGTGCCGTTGCCGAGGCTTTTCTGTTGAAGCCGGTCGCAATGACCGTGACCATCAATTCTTCGGTCATCGACTCGTCGATCACGGCGCCGAGAATCACGTTCGCATCGTCGCCGGCCGCCTCGTGAATAATGCTCGTCGCTTCGTCGACCTCAACAAGCGAAAGGTTCTTTCCGCCGGTGATATTGACAAGCACCCCCTGCGCGCCGGCGATCGAGACGCCTTCGAGCAGCGGGCTGGAGATCGCCGCGTTCGCCGCTTCGACCGCTCTGTTCTCTCCCGTCGCAACGCCCGACCCCATCAGCGCATCGCCCATTTCCCGCATGATCGTGCGGACGTCGGCAAAGTCGAGGTTGATGAGACCGGGAACGGTGATCAACTCCGAAATTCCGCGCGTGGCATTATGCAGGACGCGGTTGCAGATCTCGAACGCTTCCTCGAGCGGCGTTGTTTTTTCAACGATCGAAAGAAGTTTTTGATTCGGAATGACGATCAGCGTATCGACCTGCTTTTTCAGCTCTTCGAGACCGTACTCCGCCTGCGTCAATCGCTTCTTCCCCTCGCAGTTGAACGGCTTCGTGACGATGCCGACGACGAGCGCGCCAAGGCTCTTCGCAATGTTCGCGACGACGGGACCGCCGCCGGTGCCGGTGCCGCCTCCCATGCCGGCGGTGATAAATACCATGTCGCTGCCGGCGAGCGCGCGCGCAATTTCTTCGCGGTCTTCCTCAGCCGCGCGGTGGCCGATACTGGGGTCTGCGCCGGCTCCAAGTCCGCGGGTAAGGTTCTTTCCGATCTGAATTTTGTTCGGGGCGTTCGTCCGCTCAAGGGCCTGGGTGTCGGTGTTGATGCAAATAAAGTCAACGCCGCTGAGGCCCTTGTCAATCATGCTGACGATCGCGTTGCTCCCGCCTCCGCCAACTCCCACTACACGGATCTTCGCGCCGCCGTCTTTGGGGTTGTCAAGTTCTATCATGGTACTCCTTTGTGTTTAGTGAGTGATGTGTGTGTGATAATAATTTCAGTGTTTTCTCGGTCTAAGGTTTTTCGCAATCATTGTTAGGCAATACAGATTACAGGAGACAGAATTCAAAGGCCGCTCGTATTCGGTATCCTGACTTCTGCATTCTGTCTTCTTGATCACAACTCATCAAACCATCCCTTCATCCTCTTGAAAATCGTCGGGAATTTTCCGTCCATCTTCGTTCCCCGGATATTCTCAATATTCGGCCGCTGACGATGCTTGATGGCGTGGTGGACAAGGCCGACGCCCGTCGCGTACATCGGATTTTCAATTTCACGGACAAGGCCGCCGCGGAATCCCTGGGGGATGCCGATCTTGACGGGCATGCCGAGAACGTCGCGGGCCAGGTCGGCCGTCCCTTTGATAAGAGACCCTCCTCCGGTCAGCACGACTCCCGCCGACAGATGCTTTTGATACCCCGAGCGTTTGATCTCCATCGCCGCGATCTCCAGAATTTCTTCCATGCGCGGCTGAATGATCTGGCATAGAAGGCGCTGGTCGATGTCGAGCGGCGGGCGCCCGCCGATGCCCGGAACCGTGATCGGCGCGTTCTCCATGATCGAAGGCAGATGCGCGTGGCCGTGCGTGATCTTCAACTGTTCGGCCTGGTCGGAAAGAATTCCAAGGCCGCGGCGGATATCGTCGGTCACTTTTTTTCCGGCGATGCCGATGACCGCGGTATGGCGGATCGTGCGGTCTTCGAACACCGCGAGGTCGGTCGTCCCACCGCCGATGTCGACAAGCGCCACGCCGACCTCTTTTTCCTCCTTATCAAGAACGGCGTCGCTCGACGCGATCGGTTCAAGGACGATGTCGCTCACCGACACACCGGCGCGCTGAACGCACTTCAAAATATTCTGGGCGGCAGACACGAGACCGGTGATGATATGCACGTTCGCTTCCATCCGGACGCCGGACATCCCGACCGGGTCGTAAACACCATCCTGTCCATCGACGATAAACTCCTGCGGTATGACATGGATGATCTTTCTGTCGGACGGCAATGCCACCTTTTTTGTGTCCTCGATGAGGCGGTCGACGTCTGCCTGCGTGATCTCCTGCTCCGGACCGCTGATGGCGATGACGCCCCGGCTCTGAAAGCTCTGCACGTGGTCTCCCGCGATCCCCGCAACGACCGTCTGGATCTTGGCGCCGGACTGAAGCTCCGCTTCGCGCACGGCCGCCTGGATCGATGCGATCGTTTTTTCAATATGCGTGATGACTCCGCGCGTCAGTCCCTCGGACTTGCTCTTGCCGATCCCGAGGATGTTCACCTCGTTGTTCTCGCTCAACGATGCGACGATCGCGCAAACCTTTGTTGTACCGATGTCCAATCCAACGTAAATATTTTCCATGCTGCTTCCTTTTTCTTCGAATGAATCCTGCTTGCTATGACGATTTTTTTATAGAATGAGCATCCGTTGCTTTTGCCGACGACACAACGACCTGGTCGTCAAAACGGATATCGATGTACCGGATATCCTGCGAGCTCTGCTCTGCGACGAATTTTTTCCAAAACGCATCGAGCTTCACCATTTTCTTCGCCGCATCGCCCCGCCCGAAAATGATCGGCACTCCCGTATCGGCTGAATAGAGCACCATATCGTGGCCGCTGTGAATCCGGACCTCCGAGATGAGGCGGAACAGCTCGCTCCCGACCCGCTGCGCGGTTTCCAGAGCGTCCAGAGCCCCGAGCACGTCGGTATGCGTCGTGCGCTGCCCGACGGCAACATCCGCCAGCGAATCGATGCCGCTGATGACGGGAAGGTCGAAGATCGCCTGGGATGAAACGTGTGGAAGAACGTAGCCTTCTTCATCGATATACAGCATTTCGGCCTTTCCCGGAAGAGCGAGAAGCGCGATCGGAGTCCGTTCTTCCACCGCAATTCGTATCGTTCCCGGTGCGTCTCTCGACACGATCACGTTCTTCACAAAATGATTTTGCTCGATATTTTTCTTTATCGAGAGGAGATCGACGTCGTACATTTTGGTCTTCAGAGAAACGTGTGCAAGGGAGACCACCTCTTCCTGTGTGACGATATGCTCGCCTTCGACGATGATGCCGCTGACGGTGAGATGTTCCTTCCATTGCATCGTCCCGAACCACATGACAAGCCCCGTAAGAGTGAGCAACGCGAACACTCCGTACACTTTCTTTCCGTGCGCCGGAACTGCCGTCTGCTCGATATTGCCTTCTTCACTCATGCAGCCGCCTCGGTGATCTCTTCTTCCTCAAAGCCGATCAATTTGACCTCGAGCTCAAGCTTGATTCCGGTCTGCTCGAACACTTTTTTCTGCGCGAGCCGTACCAGGTCGAAAACGTTGCGTGCCGTTGCATTTCCGTGGTTCACAATGAAATTTCCGTGTTTGTCGGAAATTTGCGCTTCGCCGATTCTTTTCCCTTTCAACCCGGCCTCTTCGACCAACTTCGCCGCAAACGTTCCCTGCGGATTCTTGAACATGCTTCCCGAATTCGGCAGGTTCAAGGGCTGCGATTGATTCCGTTTCAAGAGCAGTTCCCGGCGCCGCTTGACGAGTTCCGCTAAATTTCCCTCCGGCAGGGCGAAGGATGCGTTCAGCACCACGTCCCGTGCAAAGCCCGAGCGCCGGTATGAAAACCCGGCCTCCGCTTTTCGAATTTTCTGGATGGCATCGTCCCGGTAAATTTCCACCTCGGCAAGGTGGTCGGAAATCTCTCCGCCGTACGCCCCGGCGTTCATGATCACCGCCCCGCCGATCGTACCGGGAATTCCGGCGAGCATTTCCACGCCCGCTTTCTCATGCTGAATGCAAAAGTCGACGAACTTGCTCAGCCGGACGCCGGCGTCGGCCGTAATGATGTTGCGCTCGATGCTGACGGAACCCAATCCCTCTTCAAGATTGATCGCCGCTCCTCGAAACCCGTTGTCGCTGATGAGGAGGTTGGAACCCTTTCCGATGATCATAAACCGATAGTCGAATTTTTTGAAAAAGCGGATGATCTCGATCAGGTCGAACTTGTCGACCGGCTCGAGATAGAAATCCGCGGGGCCGCCGATCCGGAACGATGTGTACTTTCCGAGCGGCTCTGCAACGGCTACATGTCCGCGAAAAACTTTCCGTATGTCTTCGACTGAGACCATTTGTCAATAGTCAAGAATTAAAAAGTTGCGTGCCAGGTTTCTAATTCTTCATTTTTAATTGTTTCAAAAGTTCTTCACCGTACTTCCAGATATCGCCGGCGCCCATCGTCACGATGATGTCTCCGGAACGCGTATTCTTTTTCAGGTATCCCGGCAGCTGCTTTTTGTCCTGAACATAGTGGACATCTTTGTGCCCGAACTGTTTGGCGGCGTTGGCGATCAATTCGCCAGTGACGCCCTGGATCGGCTCTTCGCGCGCCGGATAAACGTCGGTCACCACCAGCATGTCGGCGAGGAGAAACGCCTTGCCGAATTCCTCGTAAAAATCCCGCGTGCGCGAATAGAGATGCGGCTGGAACACGCACACCACTCTTCTTCGCCATCCGGCTTTCACTCCGGAAAGCGTCGCTCTGCATTCCGTCGGATGATGCGCATAATCGTCATAAACGGTGATTCCGTTCGCCTCGCCTTTCTTTTCCCATCGGCGGTAGACTCCAGTGAATTTTTCAATCCCGGCCTTCACCTTCGAAAACGGGACTCCAAGCTGCAATCCGACAGCGATCGCGGCAAGCGCGTTCTGGATGTTGTGATTTCCCGGTATCTGCAGCGTGATCTGTCCAAGGTCCTCGAAGCCGCGCGCGACGGTGAACGTGCTGGTATTTTCTTTATGATGAATGTCGATCGCCTGGATGTCTGCCTGCGGCGTCAGTCCGTACGTGAAGAGCTTCTTCTTGCTGATCTGCGGCATAATGTCCTGCAGCGCAGGCTCGTCAAGGCAAAGAACGATGAAGCCGTAAAAGGGGACCTTGTTTGCAAACTGGATGAACGCCCCTTTGATGTCCTCGAGGTCGCGATAGCAGTCAAGGTGGTCCGTCTCAAGCGTCGTTAAAACAGCGACCGTTGGAGTGATCGAGAGGAACGAACGGTCGAATTCATCCGCTTCGACGACGATAAAATCTCCTTTGCCCAGGCGCGCGTTCGTCCCGCCAAGCCCGCTTAATTTTCCCCCCACGATGACCGTCGGGTCGAATCCCCCTTCCAGCAGCACGAGGCTCACCATGGATGTCGTTGTCGTCTTGCCGTGCGTTCCCGCGATGCCGATGCCGTATTTCAGCCGCATGACCTCGGCAAGCATTTCCGCGCGGCGGACGATCGGAATTTTCCGCCGTCCCGCTTCGACAAGCTCGGGGTTCTCCGGCGCAACGGCGGATGAATACACCAGCGTATCGACGTCCGCCGAGAGATTTTCCGCCTTGTGTCCTTCAAAGATCTTCGCGCCGAGCGACTGGAGATGCTCCGTCACCTCGCTCAGCGACCTGTCCGACCCGCTCACGCTGAATCCCTGGTCCATCAGTATTTCCGCAATGCCGCTCATGCCGATGCCGCCGATGCCGACAAAATGAATTTTCTTTATTGAACTGAACATAACCTCATTAAATGGTCCTTGGTCCTTGCTTACGTCTTGCTTCTCACTCTGAACCTCGACCGTTCCCCTTTCGGGACCTTCGAGGCGACGCGTTCCATTTCCGCGATCAATTCCTTTTGCCGTTCGTACCTTCCGACGCGGATCCTGTACAATCGCCGCCGGCCGTGAACTTTGAACACGATCACCTGGAATCTCCCGGCCGTCTGCACGCTCCGTTCGCGTCCGATATGGAACCATTCAATCTCTGAGAACAGGATCTCTCTTTTTGTGAACTTATGCTGGAAGACGATCGAATCCTGCTCAACGATAAGCTTTCGGTCCCGCATTTTATTGAGCGAGAGCGTGACAAAGGCAATCACAACGAAAAAACCGATGATATAAAGAATCGGGTCCCTGAACACGAGCGTGAACTCGTTTTCGATAAAGCTGCCTTTTACTCCCGCGTACAGAATGAGCGTCACCAGGTAAATCAGCGCCTGTTGGTAATAAAAGTCGAGTTTGTATTTGAATTCTTTCGGGGGCATTGCCTTTTTATTTTCGATATTCAGGAACGTAATGCTAGCACTTTCATCGCAATATCCTTTCCGGCTTCCGGTCTTCCCAGGCGTAAGCTGTTTTCGGCCATCGTTTTTTGTATTCCAGCATTCAAAAGAATTTCTTTGATAGCCGGGAGCGCTTTGATCTGCAGCTCATCATCTTTGATCATGACTGCCGCGCCGGCATCGACGAGAGCTTGCGCGTTGAACTCCTGATGGTTCGCCGCCGCCTGCGGATACGGCGCCAGGATAGCCGCTTTCCCGAGCCGCGTCAGCTCGGCGAGCGTCGTCGCGCCCGAGCGGCAAAGGACCGCATCGGCCGCCGCATATGCACATTCCATTCTATCGATAAATTTTCCGATCCAGACGGTGGAAGATCTTTTCGCTTCATACCGCTGAAGATCTTTTTCGCCGGTCTGCCAGATTATTTGGATATCCGAAACTGACAGCTCTCCGGCGATCTTTTCCACCGCTGAATTGATCGCCGCGGCGCCAAGGCTCCCTCCGAACACCAGAAGGGTTTTCTTCCCGGGATGAAGATTGAAAAATCTTGCCCCCTCTTCGCGTGATACCGTTCCGAGCGATTCCCGGGTCGGAGTTCCCACAAGCTCGATCTTGGATGCGTCGAGTTTCGGCAGCCATTGCGTCGTCGCTTCGAATGTCAGGAAGACCTTTGAAACCCTTGGCGCCAAGGCCCGCGTCGCCATCCCGGGATAACTGTTGCTTTCATGAACGACGGTCGGAATCTTCATCCACGATGCCAAGGTAAGTACCGGCCAGCAAATGTAGCCTCCGGTGCCGACGACAACGGTCGGTGCTAATTTCCGAATGAGAAAGAACGACTGAAACAATGCAACGACGATTTTGACCGGGAGGAGCAGGTTCTCGACCGTCAGCCGGCGATGGAATCCGCTGATCCAGATCGTGTGAAACGCAAATCCTTTTTCTGGAACGACCCGCGCTTCGATCTTATTTCTTGTGCCGGCAAAATCAATGCGAGCATCGGGGCGTATTTTTTTTATTTCCTCCGCGATCGCGATCGCGGGAAAAAGATGTCCGCCGGTTCCGCCGGCAGCGAAAAGAACTGAATCCGGTCTCGGCTTATCGGACATATGCTGGTTTCCAAATCATCCTCTCAATACACTTTCCCGACTGCCGGTTCGTTGGTTTCAACGGAAGGCGGCATCGCCGCCTCCTTCGCCTGCCGCGGATGCAGGTCCGTATGGGCGGAAATATTCAACAGTACGCCCATCGCAAATGATGAGAAGACGATGGCCGACCCGCCGTAACTGACGAAGGGCATCGGCAGTCCGGTCGTCGGAAAAACGCCGAGCGTCACGAGCGCGTTGCCGAGCGCATAAACAACGATCGTTGAGGTGATGCCGATCGCAAGATATTTTCCGAAATCGTCGGGGGCATTCTTGGCGATTTTGAACCCGCGCAAAAGGATCGTCAGGAACAGCGCCATAAAAATAATGGTGCCGATGAGCCCGTATTCCTCGCCGACGATGGAGAAAACAAAATCTCCGTACGATTCGGGCAAAAAGAGATCGCGCTGTTTGCTCGCTCCCATGCCGACGCCGAACAATCCGCCGTTGCCGAAACCGATAATTCCCTGCCACAATTGATAGTTCGCTTTACTGGGCGCCGCGGTGCCGCTTTCATGCCCGATAAATGAGAGGATGCGCCGCATCCGGTATTCTGCGCTCACCATATACACGAGCACAGCGGGGATCAGGGCCGACATCGATAGAACGATATGCTTGAGCCGCGCGCCGCCGGTGAAGATCATCACCATACCAAGCAGGAAGATCATCGCGCCGGTGCTGAAATTCGGCTGAAGCATGACAAGCGTGACGACGCCCCCGATCCAAAGCATCAACGGGAGAAACCCTGTTTTGAAATCATGGATCTTCGTCCCTTTCGTCGCCAGCAGCACGCTCAGATGAAACACGAGCGCAAACTTCGCCGCCTCCGAGGGCTGAAGATTGAACCCTCCGAGACTGAGCCATCGCGATGCCCCTTTTATTTCACCGCCGACGGCAAGCGTAAAGAACAAAAGCACTACGCACGCAATGAGCGCAACCTTCGTCAGCTTCTTGTAATATTTATAGTCGACGCTCATCGCCACAAACATCGTCGCGAGACCGACCAGCACTTTGATGATGTGCTTGTTCACCAGCCCGTTCGTCGCTCCATATTTTTGGAGCGCCCACGTCGACGACGCGCTGTACACCACGACCGTGCTCGCCACCATCAAAAAGAGGACGACGATGAGAACGACCCTGTCGATATGGTTGCGCTGTGCTGCCATCTAATGCGATCGTAGCGAAAGTACTGCCGACTTAAAAACACGTCCCCGCTCCTCGTAATCCGTGAACCAATCGAACGAAGTGCAGGCGGGGGAAAGGAGAACCACGTCGCCGCGGCGGGCGAGCGCCGTCGCCACCTCGATCGTCCGTTCCATTGAAACGACGTTTGGGATTTCATTTCCGATCGTATCAACGCGCTCTACAGGGACCACTTTCTCAAAATTTTTGACTATTTTCTCCGCCGAATATCCGACGGCCACGATCGCTCTGACCTTCTTTTTGACCGCATCGGCCATTGTCGAGTAGTCGTTTCCCTTGTCTTTTCCGCCGAGGATCAAAACGATCGGCTCCGAAAAAGCGCTGAGCGCTCTGAGGACGGCTTCCACTGTCGTCGCTTTGGAATCGTTCACGTATCGAATGCCGTTCATTTCCCGGACAAATTCCTGCCGGTGCTCGACCCCTTTAAAATTTCTCAGCGTAGAACGGATGTACGCCGGGCCGACTCCCATCGCCTGGGCTGCAAGCGTCGCGGCCATTGCATTCTGCAGATTATGCTCTCCGCGTATGCTGATCTCTGAAGTGTTGATGATATCCCGCCCCTTGCCGTTCATTTGTGTTTTCAAAAGACCATGATCGACGAATGCTCCCTCGTTCACCTTTGTTGCCGTGCTGAACGCCAGCGTCCGGCATTTTGCATTTTTGGCCTTACCCGTTGTCAGCTCGTCGTCCTGGTTATAGATGAGGAGGTCGTCCGCGGTCTGGTTCATGAAGATCCGCGCTTTCGAATCCGCATATTGTTCCATCGAATTCCCGTACCGGTCCATGTGATTCCGCGTAATGTTGAGGATGACCGAGATCCTCGGGTGAAACGACCCGATATGGTCGAGCTGAAAACTGCTCACCTCCAAAACAGCAACATCTGTCTCAGCCAGAGCCAGAACGATATTTGAGAATGCCTCGCCAATGTTGCCCGCAACAGCATGTTTTTTCTTTGCATCGCTGAAGATCCTTCCCAGCAGTGTGGTTGTTGTCGTTTTGCCGTTGCTGCCGGTAATGGCAACAATCGGAGCCTTACAAAACCAGCTTGCGACTTCCAGCTCGCTGACAACGTCGATGCCGCGCTTTTTCGCTTCGAGGACAACGGGAGCATCACTCGGCACTCCCGGACTTAGGACCATCAATGAACAATCAAAAACTCGCCCGGAATGGCTACCGGCTTCGTACGAGATATTTTCCTTCTTCAGCTCTGCAATGTTCTTCGCCAGCTTCGTTGCGTCCCCGGCGTCGCTGACGAACACGCGCGCGCCGTTCTGCGTGAGCAACCGCGCTACTCCGACACCGCTGCGTGCGGCCCCGATGACCGATATTTGTTTTGAACGCAGCTTCGATATTTCCATAGTGATCGCTCAGATGACGCTGATGGTACGCTGATTGCAGATGTCTCAGATTCTTTCATCAGTGAATTTATTGGATATTTTCGCCGCTGATCTGCGCGACGCGGCATCAGCGTTTAAATCTGCGCCATCAGCGAAATCATCACCGGACCTTGAATGTCGCCAGGCTGACGATCATCAGCATGACGGCAATAATGTAAAAACGGGTAACGATTTTCGGCTCCGCGATCCCCATCATTTCAAAATGATGATGGATCGGGGCCATCCGGAACACGCGGCGCCCTTCGCCGTATTTTCTTTTCGTGTACTTGAAATACAGCCTTTGAAGGATCACCGAGACCGTTTCGACAAAAAAAATTCCGCCAAGGATCGGAAGGATCAGTTCTTTCTTGATCATGACGGTGATCGCGCCGATCGCGCCTCCGAGCGCAAGCGAACCGGTGTCCCCCATGAACACCTGCGCGGGGTACGAATTGAACCAGAGAAAGCCGAGCGCTCCTCCCACCAGCGCCGCACAATAGATCACGAGCTCGCCGTTTCCCCGGATGTAGATGATGTTGAGGTAACGGCTGAATTCGATGTTTCCCGAGATATAGCTGATGACGGCAAGGGTCAGGGCAACGATGCCGACCGTGCCGATGGCAAGGCCGTCGAGACCGTCGGTGAGGTTCACCGCATTCGACGTCGCCACGATGATGAAAATGACGACCGGGATATACATGAAAAAGAAATCAAAATTCAGATTCTTGAAGAACGGAACCGTAGTGATCGTGTTGGCGTGCACGGCTTTCAGTTCCGGAGAAAAGTACATCGCCGCGCCTAGCACGAGTCCGACCGTGACCTGTCCGACAATTTTATACCAGCCGATGAGGCCTTTCCGCTTCTTCTTCACCACCTTCAGGTAATCGTCCAAGAATCCGACAAGCCCGAGACCCATTGTGACGAAAACGATGAGCAGCACGTACATGTTCTTCAGATCCCCCCACAGCACTGTCGGGATCAGCACGGCACCGAGCACGATCAATCCTCCCATCGTCGGAGTCCCAGCTTTGCTCAGATGGGTTTTCGGAGCTTCAAGCTTTGCCGCCTCGCCGATCTGATGTTTCTTCAACGCGGCAATGATCTTCGGCCCCGTCCAGAAGCTGATGATGAGCGCCGTGACAGCCGCAGCCGCCGACCGGAACGTTAGATACCGAACGATCCCAAAACCCGGAGGATGATAAAGTCTCTCAAGAAGGTTCAAAAAGTAATAAAGCATGGTTCTTTCGTCGGAGCGGATGCATCTCCGCTCCTGATCCTTAAATTTGCGACGTCACTTCTTCCATTTTCATTCCGCGCGAGCCCTTGATAAGAACGGCATCGCCGGCTGTGATTTGACTTTTCAGCGAAGCGATCAACGCTTCTTTTGTCTCAAAATGTTCTGCGAAAGCCAGTTTCGACGCCTCGTGAGTGAACCGCGAGAGGGGGCCGAACGTGAGCAAATATTCAAATTCCATGTCGCTCACGGCGAGGCCGATCTTTGCATGCTCGTGTTCTGCTTGTTCGCCAAGCTCAAGCATGTCTGCAAGGACAACAATTTTTTTTCCGGCGGTCTTCAGGGACTGAAGGGTTTTCAGCGCGGCAAGAACCGAATCGGGGTTGGCGTTATATGTATCGTTCAGGATCGTTATATTGTTCCGCTTGAGTACTTCCATCCTCTTGTTCGCTCCGATGTAATGTTCCACCGCTGAGATAATTTCTTTCTGTGGAACCTTGAATTTCACACCGACCGCAGCAGCAGCCAGGGCGTTCGAAACATTGTGCATTCCCGAAACCGAAAGCTGTACCGGGCTCGATTTTTTGTTGACCATGAGGTCGAATGCCGGCTGACCGAATTCGTTCGATCGGACGTGACGAGCCCGGATGTCTGCCGTGCGTGCCGTCCCGAATTTCAATGTCCGCCTGACTTTATTTCCCGCTTTCGAAAGGCGCACGTCGTCGGCGTTGACAAAAGCGAATCCTTTTGCCGCCACGCTTTTGAACAGCTCGGTTTCTTCTTTTGCAACCCCGTTTTCATCGCCAAAAAACTCCAGATGTTCCCTGCCGATGTTCGTAATAAGCGCGTGCGTCGGCTCGACCAGGCCGCACAAGTATTTCAGCTCGCCAAAATGGTTCGTGCCCAGTTCGATCACCGCGACATCGTGTTTCGGCCTCAATCGGAAAAGCGTCTGCGGTACTCCGATATGGTTATTGAGATTCCCTTCGGTGCTCAAGACGTCGAACGTCGTCCTCAGCACTGCGCTCACCATTTCCTTTGTTGTTGTTTTTCCGTTGCTTCCGCCGACCGCCACGATCGGCGTTGAAAATTTTCTCCGATAGATATTGGCGAGCTTGCCAAGAGCCGTTGTCGTGTCGGGAACGACTGTCACCGCGCTCGCCAATCGCTGCGCCGATTCAGGGTTTTCCTTCTTCCACGTTTCATCCACGATCACCGCTGCGGCTCCGTTTTTGACCACGGCATCGATAAACTGGTGCCCGTCGAACTTCTCTCCTCGCAGAGCGACAAAAACGTCTCCCGGCTGAATGGTCCTCGAATCTGTCGATACGCCTGTGATCTTTGTATTCTTCAACAGCTCTTTGTTGATGATCTCGATCGGCTTGAGCTTTTCGAGATCTTTCAATGACAACTTCATGAGACGTGCGACGCAATAAATTCCTGGACAATTTCCCTGTCGCTGAAATGATGCTTCGTTGTGCCGATGATCTGATAGTCTTCGTGCCCTTTGCCCGCAACAAGAACGGCATCTCCGGCGTGTGCCATCGAGAGAGCGTTCATGATCGCGCGTCGTCTGTCCGGCTCGACCACCAGATCCTTCTTCCGATGAACGCCGGCGAGGATATCCCTGATGATGGCTTCCGGGTCTTCTGTTCGCGGATTATCGGACGTTACCACCGCAACGTCGCTCAACGAATCCACAACCGTTCCCATCACCGGACGTTTCGTTTTATCCCGGTCGCCGCCGGCGCCAAAAACAGTGATGATCTTGTACGGACCTTTTGCCGGAAGAATATCTTTGATAGTGTGAAGGCATTTTTCCAGCGCGTCGGGTGTGTGAGCATAGTCGATAATGGCAGACCAGCCCGCCGGCGAAAGAATGCGCTCGAACCGCCCCGGAACGGACTGGAACGCCGCGACTCCCGCAGTGATGGATGACGCGGATATGCCAAGGGCTATCCCGGCAGAACATGCTGCAAGGATATTATACACATTGAAACGACCGACCAGGCGAGCGTTCAACGCCATCTCTTCGGAACCATGGCGGAGCGTCAATGATGTTCCGTTCATCGAAAGAGAGACGTTGTCGGCGCTGACGTCGGCCCTGGTGTTGGCGCTGTATGTGAGCACGGATGCCTTCGTTCCTTCCGTGATCCTCTTTCCGGAATCGTCATCGGTGTTGACGACGGCCCAGCTCGTCGACGGAAGGCCGTCAAAAAGAATTTTCTTCGCCTGAAAGTAATGTTCCATCGTGCCGTGATAATCGAGATGATCCTGGGTCAGGTTTGTGAACACGGCCGCGGCGAATTCAAGCCCGTAGACGCGGTCCTGGTGCAGCGAATGCGACGAAACCTCCATCACGGCATGCGTGCATCCTTTCCCGACCATTTCCGCGAAAAGCCTGTGTAATTCGAGAGATTCCGGCGTCGTGTGCGTCGCCGGATACCGTTCTTTTCCTACCACGTATTCGATCGTGCCGACCATTCCGACTTTGCCCCGCATCGACGGCGAGCTCGATTCAAGCAATTGCCTGATGAGGTACGTTGTGGTCGTTTTGCCGTTCGTTCCGGTCACGCCGATCAGGCGGAGCCGCTTTGCCGGATGTCCGAAATAGTTTGCCGACATCACCGCCAGCGCCCGCCGCGTGCTGCCGACGACGATCTTCACGACGCCGGCATGCATAAAATATGAATCTGGGAGCAGCGCATCGTTTTCCATGACAACCGCTTTCGCGCCGTTCGCAACCGCCGCATCGATGTGATTGTGGCCGTCGGTCAACGCCCCTTTGATCGCGACGAACATGTTCCCCTGGCGGACCTTCCGTGAGTCGTACTGAAGCCCGCTGATCTCAACATCGTGCGTGACCACCATTCCGCCGTACGTCGTTTGAAACAGTTTCGAGACCTTCACGCCTTCAAGCAACGATGATAGTGTCATGTTTCCTGTAACCGGATCAATAGAGCTGAGCTGACGCCAAAGGTCTCGGCTCGCAAATCAAAACTATTTTCTCTCCCTGTTTCGCGGGAGTGGTTGCTTCGGGGGATTGATGGACAACAACGCCCGAGCCGACAACCGCAACGTCGAATTTTTCCGCGGTCAATCTGTTGATCGCGCTTCGGACGCTCATGCCGTGAAGGTCCGGAACAACAGGACCTCCGCCGGCAACCGTTGTATTCGTCTGTCCGAGCACCAGCTGAACAATTTCTCCCCGCGAAATTTTCTTTCCTGCTTCGGGGACCTGCCGCACGACAGCATCTCCTTCGCCGACAGCCGTTGTGTGCAGACCGCTCGCAGCGATGAGCTGCTCCGCCGCAGCGCGTTGAAGATGAGAAACGTCCGGCACTTGAACGAGCGGCTGTGATCCGTCATTTTCATTTTCAGCGAACGCGGCACGGGAGAATAGTCCGTTGTTGTTGATGATCTGCTGCGCGATCGCCTTGAAGACCGGCGCGCTCGCAAGAGCGCCGGTGTACCCGCCCGCCGTCGGGTTTTCCATGATCACCAGGCACACGAGCTCCGGTTTTTCGGCGGGGAAAAAACCGACGAATGTCGCATTATAGTTTCCCGATGCATACTTGCCGTCGACATAATTGCGGGACGTCCCGGTTTTTCCCGCGATCGTGATGCCGGGAATTTTTGCCGGTTGGCCGGTCCCCCGTTCCACGACGCCGACAAAAAGATCCCTCATCATTTTTGCCGTTTCTTCGGAAATCACGCGCCGGATCTTTTCCGGGTGCCCTGTGTAGACGACATTGCCGGTCTCGTCCATTTCCTTCGCAACGATGTACGGCTTCACGAGCACGCCGCCGTTCGCAACTGCACAGTATGCCATCGCAATCTGCAGCGGCGTGACGGCAACTTCGTACCCGTACGCGATCGAGTTAAGCGTTGCGCCGGACCACTCGACCGGTTTCTTCAACTCTCCGTTCGCTTCTCCCGGGAGGTCGATCCCGGTCGGCATGCCGAAACCGTAATCGCGCGCCTGCGTGTAAAGCCGCTCCGCACCGATGATATCACTCGCCTTCGCCATCACGATATTGCTCGACAACTCCAGTCCCTGCTGGAACGTGATCATCCCGTTTTCGTGAGTGTCGGTGATCAGCCGGAACTTCCCCCCGTTGAGCGGCACTTTGTATCTGCCGTGCTCGGCAAAAAACATCCGGTCGGGAGCAATAAGCTTATTCTCGAGTGCGGCCGACACCGTGACAATCTTAAATACCGAACCCGGCTCGAACATATCCGAAACAGCCCGCGTCCGCAGGGTCTGCACGTCCGTGTGGGAAACGTCGTACGGATTCACGCTGGGAATGTGCGCCATCGCCAGCACCTCGCCGGTATTCGGGTTCAGGATCATCGCGAGGCCGGCGGTGGCTTTCGAGTGTTCTACCCCTTTCTTCAACGCATCCTCGACAATGGACTGATATCCGATGTCGATCGTCAGCCCTATCGAGTGGCCGTGCACCGGCTCCTGGCGGGGATAATCGGCGGAGGGCCTTTTGCGCCCCATTCCGTCGCGCTGCATCACGACAAACCCATCCGCCCCGCGCAGCGCTCTGTCCGAAGAATATTCTATCCCGCTGATGCCGACGTTGTCGATGTTTGTGCAGCCAATGACCTGGCCGCCGATATTGTCGTAGTGATAGAGCCGCTTCGGTTCATTCAATTCCGCAACTCCTTCGAGCGCGTTCGCCTGGAGACGCTTGGCAACTTCGGGACTCACATGCCGTTCGAGCCAGACGAAACGTTTTTCATCCTGCAATTTCTGCAAATAGAACTGCTCCGGCTTTCCGAATACTCTCGAGAATTTCCTCGCGATCGCCTCCGCTCCGTCCCCGACGATCTTCGGGTCCGCAGCGTAGGAAAAGAACATCGAATTCGAGACCAAGATATTCCCCTGGCGGTCGTAAATATTTCCGCGGGTCGACGGCAGCACAATTTTCACTTCGTACTGCTTCCGGGCGATCGCCTGATATTTCCCCGAATCGATGACCTGGATCTGCACCAGGCGCGCCGCGGCAACGACGAACATCAGCAAGAGAACGATCTTCGTCGTCAGCAGCCGCGCAGAATGGCTCGGCGCTCCGACAACCGGCGATGCTGCAGTCCCCCCGGACATTTCTTCAACGCCAAAACCTGGCATACCTATTTCTTGGCTACCTCGTCAACTTTGTCCTGGTCGACTTCAAACCAGACCGGGGGTTCTTTCGGGTTCGTAAGACCAAGCTCTTCTTTCGCCGTCAAACTGATCCGGTCGAGGCTTGACTTCCGGGCGATCTCGGCCTTCAACACTTCGGTGTTGCTGACAATGGTGCTGTAGCGGTTGTTGAGATCGTTGACTTCCTTCATCAATTGATTTACTGTGATCACGTTTCCGGTGTAGAGCAGGCTCAGGGCGGCAAGCAGAAAGAGGCCGCTGACAATGTTGAAGGTCGAGTGCTTCCGGCGGACCGCCTTCCTGTTTGCACGAATTTCGCGCTGCGGACCGGAAACGGGGTGGTCGGCAACAACGTCTCCATTGTAGATATACCGTCCGTCAGACACCGTCGAGGTGTTGATCGAAGAAGCATGTCCGTCGTAGGCTCGTGCCATCACATTTTCTCCGCAACTCTCATTTTAGCGCTGCGCGACCGCGGGTTCGACAATTGCTCATTCCGGGAGGGGACGATCGGTTTTTTCGTCAGCACCCGGAGCGCCGGAGTTACCGGCGTGTCTGGCACAAGCTTGTGCCCGGATGGGATAATGAATGCAGCTTGTTCCGTAAAAAAATTTTTCACTATCCTGTCTTCGAGTGAATGGTACGAAATCACCACGATGCGGCCGCCGCTCGCCAGAAGATCGACCGCTTCCTTCAGCGTGCGGGAAAGGGAATCGAGCTCATGGTTGACTTCAATCCTCAACGCCTGGAAGATCCGGGCCAGTGTTTTGGTCGCGAATTGACCGGGAACTCTTTGTTCCACGATCCCTGCCAAATCACCGGTCGTCGCTATCTTCTTTGTTTCCCGCCGTTCGACGATCGCCCGGGCGATCTTCCGCGAATTCTTTTCCTCGCCGAAATTCCAAAAAATACCCGCAAGATCCTCGGCTGAATAGGTGTTGACAATTTCCGTTGCGGTCAGCGGCTGCCGCTTGTCCATCCTCATATCCAAGGCATCGTTCCCGCGAAACGAGAACCCCTTGCTCCCTTCGTCAAGCTGAAATGAGGAGACGCCAAGGTCGAGCAGAACGCCCTGAATCGAGGGAAAATTTTGCGACTGAAGAATGGACCGGATGTTGGCATTATTATCGTGGACAAAAATCACATTGCCGGAAAACCGCTGGAGGCGCTTCACGGCTTCGGTCTGGGCATCGGCATCCGCGTCGATGCCGACCAAGATGCCGAGCGGAAAGATCTTTTCTAAAATACTTTCGGCATGCCCTCCGCCTCCGAGCGTGCCGTCGACATAAACCCCGCGGCGTCCGGTAACGAGGAACTCGACGACCTCATCCCGCAGCACCGGAAGATGGTAGGGACTGCTCACATGTTTCTGCGAAATTATTCCGGCGACGGCTTAAAGACCGTCGCAGCAACGTTCTCGTAACTTTCGTTCTGCGATTGAGCCGTCATGTACTCGTTGTAGACTTTCGGATTCCATACCTCGATGCGCTCGAGCATGCCGAGGATCAAGACCTCGTCTTCGATTTTCGCGAACTGCAGGAGTTCCTTTGGAATAATGATCCTGAACTGTCCGTCAAGCTGGCTTTCCGTGGCATACTGCAGAAGGGTTCGGGTGACGTACCGGTGACGGGGGTCTGCCGGCGAAAGCTGGCGCAGCGAATGTTCAACCTTGATCCATTCGTCGTTTGGGTATAAGAAAAGGCACGATTCATAACCGCGAGTGACGATGAAAAGATTATTGGCTTCCGGCGAAAGATTTTTCCTCATTTTCGCTGGAATATTTATCCTCCCTTTGCTGTCAACGGAGTATGAGTATGAACCCTTAAATGACGACATAAGAACCCACTGCTTTCAAAAATGCCTTAAATACTAAGAAATTTCACAAGTAAAATTCCCCACTTTTACCCACTATGAAGCAGAAATTTAGGGAATAAAGACTTAAAGTCAAGTGAAAACTTAGGAAAAATGGGGGTTTTTTGAGGGGTGAAAATGTGGATAAGTCCTGCTTCCCCACCAATAGGGAAAGTTATAAAACGTGCTGTAAAATAAGGGCAGTATTGAGGCTGGCGACGCCTGTGAAAACGATTCCGTTCATCCCGCATTGGACGGCAGCATTGATATTTTCGACAACATCGTCGATGAAAAGGAGAGAGGCCGGGTCGGCTGACAAGTCACGTATGGCATGCCGGTACACCGCCGGGTCCGGCTTGGCTGCGCCGAGTTGATACGACAAATACTTCTTCGAAAATTTCTGCAGGACCGGAGCGACGTCACACGACCTTCGGAAGTGAGTGGAGCTTGTGTTGCTCAACACCGCAATTTGATACCTTGTTCGAACAGCATCGACAAGAGGAACGATCGCTGAATTTTCTTTTACGATAATTGCGTTCCATGCGGTCTCCAATTCTTGGCGGCTGTATTTTCCCTTGAAGATCCGATCCAGTTCTTTAAAAAAATGATCGGTGCCGATCCGGCCGGTTTCATACTCTCTCGCCATATCCTGGACGGCCTCTTCATCTGCACGGTTGATACGCTTTTTGTCGATGCCAAGCAGGCGCGGGAAGGCGTCGAAGTCTATATCAACCAGCACGCGTCCCATATCAAAAATGACGGTGGTTATCTTGCTCACAGAGGGTCCTATTTTTGCAGTTGTTCGATCAGCTTGTGGGTTTCGGCGACCCGTTCGCTGCCGGTTTCGTCCGCGAGGACGGTGTGCAGCAAGAGCTGCTTCCCTTCCTGCTTTAGATGAACTTTGTGCGTCCGTATTTCTCCCGCCTTGGCCATGATGGTTTGGAAAGGGCCGTTCTCGTAAAATCCTTTTTCAGACTCCGGCGGAAAATGAAGCCGCAGTGTCCGTTTGTTGATCTCAATTTTCCGGAATCCGGAATTGGCGGCAACAACCCGAAGCGTTGAAAGTTTGAATAGATTTTCGACCTCTTCCACCGGAGCGCCGAACCGGTCGATCAATTCCAGCCGGATCTCATCCACCGCTTCCATCGTTTCCGTTTTATACAACCGGCGGTAAATATCTAAACGCTCCGTATCGTCTTCAACGTAGAATTCCGGAATGTATGCATCAAGATCCGCTTCGACAATAATGTCAGCGCGGGACACGGGGATCCCCTTTTGGTCGGAAGAGAATAATTGGGAGAATTCCTGACTCTTTAATTCGTTCACCGCTTCTTCAAGAGTTTTCGTGTACATCTCGAACCCCATTTCCATGATGAACCCGCTCTGCTCTCCCCCGAGCATGTTTCCGGCCCCGCGAATCTCGAGGTCGCGCATGGCCAGGTTAAAGCCGGAACCCAGCTCCGTGAACTCTTCGATCGCCTGCAGGCGCCGCAACGTCGTTTTCGGCAGGACGGAAATCGGGGGAACAAGCAGATACGAATACGCCTGCACGTTCGACCGGCCGACACGTCCCCGCAGCTGATAGAGTTCCGCGAGCCCGAACCTGTCCGCCCTGTTGATGATGATCGTATTCACGTTAGGAATATCCAGCCCGGACTCGATGATCTTTGTCGCAACGAGAACGTCGCATTTCTTTTCAAGAAAGTCGAGCATCACTTTTTCAAGTTCATGTCCTTTGAGCTGGCCGTGCGCGATCCGGAACCGCGCTTCCGGGACCGTTTCCTGCAGCGTCGACGCGAACAGCTCGATGTTCTCGACCCGGTCGTTCACAATGTAGACCTGCCCGCCTCGGTGCATCTCTTTCAGGACCGCCTCACGGATCACTTTTTTGTCATATTGTGCGATCTCCGTATAGATCGGAAGTCTGTTTCGAGGGGGCGTGTTGATGATCGAAAGATCGCGAGCCCCCATCAGCGAAAAATGAAGGGTGCGCGGAATCGGCGTCGCCGTGAGCGTCAACGTGTCGACGTTCGACCGAAGAGCCCGCAGCTTTTCCTTCGCCGCCACGCCGAACCGCTGTTCTTCATCGATGATCAGGAGTCCGAGATCCTTGAACTTGATATCCTTCGACAACAATCGGTGCGTACCGATGATGATGTCGACCGACCCAGCCTTCAACCCCTCCACAATTCCGCTTTGTTCCTTCGCGCTCTTGAAACGGGAAAGCGAGGCAATGCGCACAGGGTATCGTCCGAGCCGGTCGGAAAATGTCGTGAAATGCTGCTGCGTCAGGATCGTCGTCGGGACGAGAACGGCGACCTGCTTGTTGTTTTGGACTGCCTTGAACGCTGCGCGAACGGCAACTTCGGTCTTTCCGAATCCGACATCGCCGCACACCAGCCTGTCCATCGGGCTCGGGTTTTCCATGTCCTTCTTCACGTCGGCGGTTGCGGCGGCCTGGTCGGGCGTGTCTTCAAACATGAACGACGCCTCCATTTCTTTTTGCCAATGCGAATCGGGAGAGAACGAAACTCCAGCCTCGCTTTTCCTTTTGGCATAGAGAAGGATGAGATCGCGCGCAATATCTTTGATCTTCTTCTTCGCACGCGCCTTCAGCCTTTCCCATTCACCGCCGCCGAGTTTGTTGAGCTTCGGCGTATGTCCCTCCGCCGAGGAGTACTTTTGAACCCGGTTGATGTAATTCAGGTTGACAAAGAGGACCCCTTTTTCATCGTACTCAAGTTTTGCCGCTTCCTGTTCCGTCCCCCGAATCGAAATTTTTTCCAGCCCCAGAAATTTTCCGATGCCGTGGTCGACATGGACGACAAAATCCCCCCGGCGGAGCGAATGAAGCTCCTTCTGGGAGATCCCTCTGAAGCGGCGGCGTTTAGAGCCCCCCCTTCGTTTGATGCGTCCGAAGATCTCATGCTCTGTGAACAGCGCGACTTGCGCCGACGGAAAAAGGAAGCCCGAATGCACGGTTTCGGGAATGTAGACGATCGGCGGCAAACCCGACGTCCGGGGTTCTCCGCCCCCTTCATCAGGCTCTTTAGCTTCACTCCCGTCTTCCGTCCCTGCTGCCTCGTTCATCAGCTCCTTAATACGGTCGGACTCTTCGGCAGTATCCGATGCAACGGCTATTTCAAATCCCTTCCCGGAGAGCTTTCTTACCTGTTGCAGAAGAATCTTAACACTGCCGTTCGTCGGCGGCTGCGGCGACGCCTGAAAATCAACAGAAGGAGCGTTTGAAGTTTTGTTGATGACGGTATGGATATAACGCGGATAGTTCTGAAATTTCGTTTCGATCGTCTTGAACGGAATCGGCAATGCCACCCCTTCAGTTTCCAGCTCCTGCATTTCCTTTTCGATCAACGAGAGATCGTCCAGAAGAAGAATGGCGCGCGAAGAAAAGAGATCGATGAACGTGATCGCATCGGTTCCATTCGCCGAACCGGCTTCACCAACTTGCTCCCTAACGATCTCCGAAATATTCGGAACGATGCTGGCGCTCTGAAGCTCGCGGATTGATCGCTGTGAGAGAGGGTCGAACTCCCGGATCGATTCGATCGTATCCCCCCAGAACTCAAGCCGGACGGGATTCTCTCCCACAAAAGGAAATATATCCACGATGCCTCCGCGGACGGCGACATCGCCGTACGTTTCGACGAGCGGCTTTCGCTCGAATCCGAGTCCGGCAAGCTTTGCGAGAAGCGCCTCGAATCCCGTCTCAGTGTTTGAAGAAACCTCGATCGTCGAGCGGATAAACTTCTCGCGCGGGGGAACGGCGAACGCAAGAGCCGCGGCGTGCGTGACATAGATCCCGGGGAGTTGAGCCGTCAATGCCTTCAACGATTCGACCTGGCTGATCGTCGCGGTCATATCGAGCGGCCGCGCCGCATGAGCCGATTCGACGGAATAGAGATGCACGTCCGTTTCGGAAACCAATTGGGCGCAGTCATCGCGTAATTTTTCGGCTGAATCCTTTTCCGATACGACAAGCAGGACCTGTCCCTGGAATTCCTCATAGAGATATGCCGCGATGAACGCCCAGAGGGAGCCGGCGATTCCGCGCAGATGCGCCGGTGCGGATGGGCTTGGCTCCGCAGCGGTCAGCCGTCGAAATTCCTCGGACGAAACTATTTTCTTTTTAAGCTCTGCAAGCATGCTCGGTCAATTATAAACGCAGAAACCCCTGCCGGCGAATTAGAAATAAATTCATCAGCAAGGTCATACAAGGTACGGAAAATTTTTAGGATTTCAAAAGAGGCCTGGCCCGGACCGGGATGGCAAGAGAAAGGAAGCGTCGTCATTCACCCGGTGATCGCTGCCGGTGTTGGGATGAGATCGATCCGGCATTGGATCGATCGAATCTTCGGAGTTTACGTCTTTTGCTGCTTCTTCTTTGCGGCGGGGAAGAGAACGTTGTTGAGGATAAGCCGGTACCCGGGGGAATTTTTATGAAGGCTCAGATCGGTCGGAGGCGCACCGACGGCATGCTGGTAGTCTTCGGGATCGTGGCCGCCGTAAAATGTGAACGTCCCGCGTCCATAGTTGCCGTGAAGATATTTTACCTCTTCGGTGCCTTCACGCTCTGCCAAAATTGTGACGCTTGGTTTGATCAGACTCTTCTTGAATGCCGTCGTCTGCCCCATGAATCCTTTGATGACGTTCACGTGGTTCTGTGTCAGCATCGTCGGCACGGGATCGTATTTCGCAGAAAATTCAAAGAGCGTGAAATAGTCGGTGTTCGGATCGCGCAGCGGAACGGGGTCGCTCGGCGGGATGTCAATGTCCGAATACTCGTACCGCAGCGGATTCATCTCCAGGGTGAAGTTCTGAAATGCAAAGGTCTTGGAGAAATCGAGTTTTTTCTGCGCATCGCGGTCCGGCGGATCGCCGTCGAACATTACGTCGCAGATGTCGGTATTCTCGGCCGCCAGCGCGATGTCGTAGGTATCGGTCGCAGCGCACATCGAAAACATGAACCCTCCGCTCCCCACAAAATCCTTGATCGCGCGAGCAACCGCTTTTTTTTCCTCGGAGACTTTCCGAAACCCGAGCTCCTTCGCTTTCCGTTCGTAAAGAACCTGCTGTTCGATGTACCATGGAGCGTTCCGGTGCGTGGCATAAAATTTTCCGTACTGACCGGTGAAATCTTCATGGTGCAAATGCAGCCAGTCGTACTCCGAGAGCTTTCCCTGAAGGACTTCATCATCCCACACTTTCTTGTATGGAATCTCCGCATACTCAAGCGCCAGCGTGACGGCATCATCCCACGGCTTGAAATCGGGCGGGACGTAGACGGCGATCTTCGGAACCTTCTCCAGCCGTACGGCATCCATGTTCGTATTCTCATCCCCTATTTCCGCGTAGATCTTTGCGGCATCCGAACCGCTGATGGCCTCGAAAGCAACGCCGCGGATCCGGCATTCGGTCTCCTCGCTGGAAACGTAATCGAACATGAACGATCCCCCCCGGTAATTCAGCAGCCAGTCGACCTGAATGCCGTGCTGCAGCGCCCAGAACGCAATGCCGTATGCTTTCAAATGATCGGTCTGCTTCAAATCCATCGGGATCAAAAGCTTTTGCTGCGCGTGAAGATGGCAAGCAGCGATCAGAAAAAATACTATAAGGCGGAATGCTTTCATCGTTAGAGGTCAAAGCTCTTATAAATGCATCTGTCACACCCGTTCAGCGCCAAAATCCCGGTAAAGCGTTTCGATAAGGGGATGTTCCTTTGAGGATGGTTCTTTTGCCTGAGGAGATTGAGCCGGCGGGTTGTTTTTTTCCCGGGCCGTATTTTGGGCGGGAGGGGCGATCGCTGCGTTCGGCACGAGCATGGGCTCGATGCGGAGCTTCGTTCCCAAAAGGCCGTTGACGGTTTCGGTAAGAAACATCTGGTTTCTTTTGAGGGAGGAATAGTGGAAATCGTCGGCGGAGGCAATGTGCAGCGTTTCATGAACGACGCTCATCGGCGTGCTTTCGCCCAAAATTGTCCCGACGGAAATTTTCTTTCTCCTGACCTCGTCGACAATTTTTCCCCATTCCTGTTTAACTCGCGTGAAGAGATCTTCGTCGGACGAAAGCTTCTCCTCGCTGGGGACGACTCCCGCAGGAGCCGGAGCCTCCGAATCGATCTTCGGATTGACAAGAGAGAGCTTCGGCATCTCCGAGATCCTTCTTCCCTGTGCGGGCGGATGGAGAACGGCCGGTACTTCCTCGTCTTTTCCTGACGCGATCGGGTTTAGAACTGCGGGTCCGCTCTTAGCGGGAAAAGAGGGTTGGGATGAGCGGTTATCGGAATGAAGTTTTTTTTTCAGGTCGTCAAGCTGTTGAAGAAGGAGGTCGATCTTCACCGACTGCTCCATTTTCGTCATCTGGATGATGCCGACCTCCAGCTTGAACCTCGGCTGCGAGCTGTACCGTATCGACGATTCTAAATCGGTCGTCAGTTTTATCAGTCTGAGAATGTCCTGTTCATCGAATGCCGAGACGGCGTTGATATAACGCGTCCGGTAGACTTCAGGCGCCTCGATCAAATGGCCCGATCCCGTGGTGCGCGCAATGAGCATGTTGCGGAAATGTTCTGCGAGCCCGGAGAGAAATTCCTTGATGTCGAACCCGTTGCGGACGATCTCATCCACCAGCGAGAGCGCCGTGCGCACATCGTGCGCCTTGATGCACTCGCTCACCCTGAAGAAAAATTCCTGGTCGACAACGTTCAGCAGGCTGATGATTTGCTGCGCCGTAATGGTGGCGCCGCAGTACGAAACCACTTGGTCGAAGATGCTCTGCGAATCGCGCATCGACCCGTCCCCCTTTTTAGCGATGATCATCAGCGAGTCGTCGTCGATCGCGATCTTCTCTTCGCCGGCGATGAACCGCAGGCGGGACATGATATCCTCGACCGTGATGCGGCGGAAATCGTACCGCTGGCACCGCGAAAGGATCGTCGCCGGTACTTTATGCACCTCGGTCGTCGCGAAAATAAACAGCACGTGCGGCGGCGGCTCCTCGAGCGTCTTCAGAAGCGCGTTGAACGCTTCCTTCGTCAACATGTGGACTTCGTCGATGATATAAACTTTGTACTTCCCGCGCGCCGGTGCGTAGCGGACCGATTCGCGCAGGTTGCGGATCTCATCCACGCCCCGGTTGGACGCTCCGTCGATCTCAACGACATCGAGGCTCCGTCCGCTTGTGATCTCGGCGCACACTTCGCATTCGTTGCAGGGGTTTGACTCTTTCGGATGGAGGCAGTTGATCGCTTTCGCAAGAATGCGGGCCGTCGTCGTCTTGCCGCAGCCGCGTCCGCCGCAAAAAATGAACGCGTGCGCAAGCCGGTTCGTCGCCAGCGCGTTCTTCAACGTGTTGGTCACATGCGACTGTCCGATGACATCCTCGAACACCATCGGACGCCATTTCCGCGCCGTCACCTGATAAGACATGAAAAAATATTAAAAATGAAAAATTAAGAAAATAGAACCAACTGCTTCTTCTAACATCCTTGTTGTGTACCGGCTACTGTTTACCGAAGACGTACTCCACTGCATCCACAATCTTCTCGATCGGTACGATCTTCAGTCCGTTCTTCACTGCGTCCTGAATTTCAGTCAGGTCTTTGACATTCTCTTTCGGAATCAGAACGGTCTTGATGCCGCTCCGTTTGGCGGCGAGCAATTTCTCGTTCAATCCGCCGATGGCCAGAACGTTGCCCCGGAGCGTGATCTCTCCCGTCATTGCAACATCGCTTCGTGCGGCCTTCCCGCTGATCGCGGAGACCATCGCCATCGCCATGGTAATGCCGGCGGAAGGGCCGTCCTTTGGGATCGCCCCTTCCGGAAGGTGGATATGAATCTCTTTTTTTGAAAAGAAATCGGGCTTCAGCTTCAATGCCCTCGCGTTCGAGCGGATGTAGCTCAGCGCGGCGTGGGCCGATTCTTTCATCACTTCGCCGAGCTGGCCAGTCAGCGTCAGCCGCTCCGGTCCGCGCATCATGGTGACATCGACCTCGAGAATCTCGCCGCCGACGCTCGTCCAGGCAAGCCCGGTCACGGACCCGATGCGGGGTTTTCGTTCCGCGGCCCGGGAGCGGAATTTCGGAACGCCCAGATATTTCTCGATCTTTTCCCCGTCGACAATGATCGGCGGCGATTTCTTTTTCGCGGGCGTGCCGTGTTTGTGTCCGTTCTTCTGTTTGCTCAGGACAAGCTCTTTTGCGGCTTTTCTGCACACCGATGCGATCTCCCGCTCCAGGTTTCGTACTCCGGCTTCACGCGTATATTCCTGAACAATTTTATCGATCGCTTTCTCGCCGATCGTCACCTGCTTTTCTTTCAGGCCGTGTTCGGCAAGCTGTTTGGGGATGATATGTCTCTTCGCGATCTCGCGCTTCTCGAAATCGAGGTAGCTCGAAAGCTCGATGATCTCCATCCTGTCCTGAAGCGGAAGCGGGATCGTGAAGCGCACGTTCGCCGTCGTAATGAACATGACATGCGAGAGGTCGTAGTCGACGTCGAGATAGTGATCGTTGAATGTGCTGTTCTGTTCCGGGTCAAGAACTTCAAGCAGCGCCGACGCCGGGTCGCCGTGGAAGTCCATGCTCATCTTATCCACTTCGTCCATCAGCAGCACGGGGTTGATGACGCCGGCCCGCTTCATCGATTGGATGATTTTTCCCGGCATCGACCCGATGTACGTCCTTCGATGCCCTCTGATCTCGGCTTCATCCCGAATCCCCCCGAGGGAAATGCGAACGAATTTTCTTCCGAGCGCGCGTGCGATCGACTTGGCCAGGGAAGTCTTTCCGACTCCCGGCGGCCCGACGAGGCAGAGGATCTGTCCCTTCATTTCTTTCACGAGGTTCAGAACGGCGATGTGCTCGAGGATCCGCTCTTTCGGTTTCTCCAATCCAAAGTGATCTTCGTCGAGGATTCCCTTGACGTGGTCGACCTTGAGGTTGTCCTTTGTCCTCTTGTGCCACGGAACGCCCGTGAGCCAGTCAAGGTAATTCCGCGTAACGGTGAACTCCGGGGACATTGCCGGAGTCTTCTTCAGCTTGTTGAATTCTTCGATCGCCTTCGCATGGACTTCCTTCGGCATCTGCGCTTTTTCAATATCCTGCTTCAGCTTTGCCATCTCGGGGGACGCTTCGTCTTCCCCGAGTTCGTCCTGCAAGATCTTTATCTGCTCCTGGATGAAGAATTTTCGCTGCGATTTCTGAATGTTGTCGTGGACCTTTGAATCGATCTCCCGTTCGATCTTCAGCATGCTGATCTCGCCGTTGAGGATGCGGATCAGCTCCATGAACTGCTCGCGGGTGTTGTGGATGCGCAGCACCTTTTGTTTCACTTCGACGCTCTGCACGATGTTCGCCGCGATATAATAGAGGCGGCGCTGCCCGTCTTTGATGTTTTCGTACGCCGCAAGCACCTCCGGCGGAATGGCCCTATTGGCGCGGACATACTCCGAAAAAAGGGTCGAGGCGTGCCGGATGATCGCTTCCATTTCATTGTTCTCTTCCGGAACGCCGGCGTGAATTTCTATTTCCGCCTGAAGATATTTTTCGTTCGGCAGAAATTGTTTGATCGTCGCCTGCACAATGCCGTCCACGAGGATCTTCAACAAGCCGTTGGGAAGTTTGAGGATCTGAACAATTTTTGCGACGACTCCCTCTTTGTAGATGTCGTCGGCCCCCGGCTCGTCGGTGGACGGATCCTGCTGTGCAGAGAGAAAAATAAATTTTTCATTCTCCAGCGCAAAATTCGCGGCGCGAAGGGACGATTCACGTCCGACCAGGACCGGAAAGATCATATACGGGAAGATGACGACATCGCGCAGCGGGAGAACGGGAAGCGTCGTCGGAATGGAATCAACGCTGACGGTCTTTGACTCTTTTTCTTTTACCTTTTCAATCGCCATTTCAAATTCGTTTTGTCTCGATGACCATGAATATAGACAGAAAAAGCGGGAAAACGATCCGCTTGGTTTTGGTCTTGATTCTGTTGTGTGGTTAAAAGGTACTGATAAATTGAAGGGATGTCAAGGTAAGGGATTTGCAGTGCGGGAATTCTTCTCGCGCCAGGGCGATTTTTCAAATCGCCCTACAGATTTTTGCTCCGGATTCCATCCCGCTCTATACCTATCTTCGTCTCTTCGCCAGCCACGCTTCCGGATTCTGCTTTTCCTTTTCCTTCCACACTTCAAAATGAAGGATGCTTCCTGAAACGGAATCGCCGCTGTGCGCGATGACGGTGCCGTGCGACACCTGCTCCCCTTCCGTCACCGCAATGTCGGAGAGATGCGCATAGACCGTATGGAATCCGCCGGCGTGCTTAAGGATCACCAGATTGCCGTACGACGGCAGCCAGTGAATCATTGCAACCTCTCCGTCGGCGACCGATTTCACCGGCGACCCGCTTTCGATCGAGATATCGATGCCGGTGTTCTGCGTGACGGTTTTCATCACCGGATGAATATGGTTGCCAAAGTGGGCAACGACAGCTCCCGCGGAAACGGGCCACGGCAATTTTCCTTTCAACGACAAGAACGGCGTCCCCGTTTCAGCCGGCGTTTCTTCAACGGCTTTCTCCTTCATCCGTTGCCGTTCGGCCGCCCGCTCGCGGGCAAGGGTTTCTTCGTGCTCCTTCCGGATGCGCTCCTTTTCCACAAGGTCGGCGATCAGACCTTCCAGTTCCTGGGCCGCCTGCGTTTTTCTCACCAGCTCTTTCTTCATCGCCGCTTTGTCTTTCCGGATCTCTTTCAGCGCCTGCGCCCGTTTATGCCTTTTGTTCTGCAAAAACTGCTCTTCCTTCTCTTTGTTCGCGATGATCTCCTGCTGCTCGTCGAGCTTTTCCTGCAGGTCGGCCTTCTCGGTTTCCAGGACCGTCCGTTTCTCTTGGATCTTTTCCAGATCCCTTTTGCGCTGCTCGGAAAATCGCTTCAGGTACTCGATGCGGATGTAGAGCTGGTTGATGGAATTCGAGGAGAGGAGCGTTTCGAGGTCGTAGACCCGTCCAAATTTATAGACCGCCGTAATGTACTTGGCGTAGTGGAGTTTCAGAAAGGAGAGCTGCTTTTCAAGGAAACTGATGTTGTCCGATGCAAGAGCGATCGACGCCTGGATCTGTTCTTCCTCGTCAAGAAGCTCCGAGAGAAGCGTGCGAACGAGGTTGCTCTGTTTCTCGTAATTATCGAGCCGTTCGAGGGTGACCTTCTCTCTTTTCTCGCTTGCCTGGATGCGCTGTTCGTAGTCGTCGATTTCTTTCCGGAGCTTCTCCAGCGCCCGCTCTTTCTTTTTAATGTCCTGCTCGCCGCCGTTCACAGCGGGGCAGATCAACGCGGCCAGGAGAATGATCATCGGCAGACGTTTAACGGCATATTTTACGGCATCAAGGCGCAGCATTTATTCCTTTGTCACACGGCGGGCATCGTCCGGAACTTGAATGGTCAAGGGGCCGACAGGGGCATTAAGGTGGAGCTTGTCGTAAAAGAGCGAGATTGAAGACTGCATTTTATCTTCGACCAGCCTGATGGATTGCAGCACCATGGTCCCGTCGTCGCGCCTGTCGTAGTCAAAATGCTCTTCGCTCCAGACGTCGCCTGCAGAATCAACATGCTCGATGCCGGTGATGCACAGCGACTGATCGTCGATCGTGTAGCGCGTCGCCCCGTCTTTCTGCCGGAAGAAGAGAATATACGAATCGTCGGCCACGGTGAAACTGTCGGGCGACGTTTCTTCCGGCAGGAACGCCCGCGTGCCGCAGAACATATCAACCACATCCTTCGGGTCGATGCGGATGTTCATGAACTCGGGCAAATGCCCTTTGTCCACTTCCCCTTCCATCACCTCGTTCTTGAAACTGTTGTAGAATTTGTAATGCCCTTTGGCAAACAAAGCGGATGCGACGTGGATGCCGAACGGCCCTTCGACATCGACGAGAACGGAGTCCGGCCGTTTCAACCGGAGCTCGAAAGAACCTGAATTGATGAATGACGGGGACTCGACCGAAATGGACCCTTTCGCTTCGAGTGTGGTGATGGCGGACCGGCGGGAGTTGACGGCGTCGATGACCTGCTGCGCCGACTCATTCGCCGGCGTCCTGCGAAGCTCTCTGGTCGGTGCACAGCCCGAGAGTGCGATCAGCGACCAGACAACCAGCGCTTTTTTCATAACGAGCCGCGCGCCAATTTTTCCTTGAGCTGCATGTTCTTCGAATCCTGCTCCAGCGCCTTCGCCCAGTATTCTTTCGCCTTGTCGGTCTGGCTCAGTTTCGCATAGATATCGCCGAGATGTTCGTAGACAACGGAACTTGTCTCCCCAGCGTCGATCGCCTGCTTCACATACTTTTCTGCCTCGACATAGTTGCCGAGCTTGAAATAGATCCAGCCGAACGTGTCGAGATACGAACCGTTCGCAGAATCCTTCGCGAGCGATTCCTTCGACATCGCGTAGGCGCGGTCGAGCTGCTCTCCCCGTTCCGACAGGCTGTACGCGTAATTGTTGAGCACCATCGCATTGGCTGAATCGACTTTCAGGGCCGCTTCGAAGGTCTTGTCCGCTTCGGGATACCGTTTCAGGGCATCGTACGTCGACGCCAGCGACGAAAGCGCGTTGATGTCCTTCGGGTTGATCTCGATGGCGCGCTGCAGCGGTGCAACCGCATCCTCGTTCCGGTCAACGCGCGTGTACCCGTATCCGAGCAGAAAATTTATTCCGCCGTCGTTGGGCACGATCTTCTGCGCTTTTTCAAGGATGCTCACCGCCTGATTAAAATCCTTCTTGTCGAACAGGATCGATCCGAGGTACCACCAGGCTTCCGCATTCCAGTTGGCAACTTTGGTGACCTTGTCGAAATACCCGTATGCGGCGCTGTCATTTTTTTCAAGAATGGCCATCCGGCCGAGGTAAAACATCGGGCGCCAATCGTCCGGATATTTCTTAAGAAACTCCTCGAATTGTTCTTTCGCGTCGGTAAGAAGCGTGGAATCCTTTTGGCTTTGTTCGAGATACGCAACGGCGATCCTGAAGCGGGTATCGGCTGAGATCGAATCGCTCTTCAGGATCGTTTCAAATTGCGTGCGAGCGCTGTCCCATTTACTCTGCTGCAAATAGATTTCCGCGACGGCTCCCCGCAGTTCAATGTTGCGGGGGTCCAATTCCAGGAGATCGCTGTACAACGCAAGCGCTTTGTCGAATTGGCCGGAGCGGATGTACATCTCGCCGAGGTTTTGTTTGAGCGAGACATTGCTCGGGTCGAGTTTCGCCATCTGCTCGAAGGCGGCGGCGGCTTTGTCGTAACGATGAAGGAGCGAATTCAGCTCGGCAACTTTGAAGAGGACTTCCCACTCCGGGCCGTTGCGCTGGATGATCTTGTCGTACATGTCGAGCGCTTGCAGAGGATATTTCGGCGCCAGCAGCTGCGCGAGATTGAACATGCTCTGGACATGGGTAGAATCGATCTTCAGGATCAGCTTGTACTCTGCGATCGCGGAGTCGACCTGGAGGGCCTTTACGTAAATGTCTGCCAGCGTTTCGCGGTAGGTGATGTTGGCCGAATCAAGGTTCACCGCCTGCAACGCCATCTCGGCCGCGAGGGCAGGTTTATTCAAAGCGGAGTAATCCTTTGCCATCGCGTAGTAGATCGCCGGGTCGTTGTCGTAGCGGAGCGCATCCTGAAATTCGATGATCGCTTCGGCGTATTGATTCTTGCTCTCAAGCAGCGAGCCGTCAATGAAATGCTGCAACGCGAGAGATTTCTGATCACTGCGTGCCTGCTCTTCGGCCTCGGTCAGCTTCTTCGCTACCTGGGTTTCCTTTTGCGAAGAACACCCTGCTGCGACAACCATCATCAGCAACACTGCAGCGCCGTAAATCTTTGTGTTCATACTGTGGCTTCCTTCCCGTATCCTTTGAAAATATATCACTTCCGCGAATGAGTTACAATACGGCCAACGAGTCCCCGCATTGGATTATTATCTGCTGCTATCCTATCTTTCGTATTAGACAACCGATCTCACCAATAAGTAAAAGCGGCCCTGAACAAGAAGCGCCCGCATTTTTAAGAACAAATCTACGCTTGTGAAAATTCAACCGGTAACATTGGACGGGGAACGGGTTCGGCTGGAGCCGTTGTCCCACGCTCACCTCTCACAGCTCTGTGAAATCGGGCTGGACGATGATCTGTGGAGGCTGACAACCACGATCATCCGCTCTCCCGACGACATGAGAAAGTACATCGACGCCGCGCTCAAAGATCTTTCGGACGGAAAAGCGTTGCCGTTCGCCATCATCGAAAAAAATTCCAACAAGGCCGTCGGCAGCACGCGGTTCGGCAACATCGAAACAGTCCACCGGCGGGTTGAGATCGGATGGACGTGGATCGCGCGGCAATGGCAGCGGACATTCATCAACACTGAGACAAAATATCTTCTCCTCTCGCATGCCTTTGAAACGCTCGGGTGTATGCGCGTTGAATTCAAGACGGATTCGACCAACAACCGCTCACGCGCCGCGTTGAAACGCATCGGCGCGCAAGAAGAAGGCATCTTCCGCAACCATATGATCGTCCCCGGGGGACGGATCCGCCATTCGGTCTATTTCAGCATCATCGATTCAGAGTGGGGGGAGGTCAAAAAGGAACTGGAGAAAAAGCTGGCGGCGGTTTGATGTGCTATGTTCCCATCCATCCCTCGTTATGCTCTTCCTACTCCCACCTTCTTCACAACTCCCATCTTCGCTCCGAGGAACCGCTCCCCGATTTCGGTGAATTTGGCGGGAATGTCGCTTACAAAGAATTGAAGGTTCGGCTTTTCCTTGCTGGCATTCTTCAGGCGTTGTTCCTCCAGCGCTTGCTCCACTTCAACGGCGGCCGCGTCGCCCGAATCGATCAGCATCGCACTCCCTTTCAAAGCACTCGAGATCACTTCTTTCAGCAGCGGGTAATGCGTGCATCCGAGCACGAGCGTATCGATTTTTTCCTGCGTGAAGGGGAAAAGATATTCCTTGGCGATCATCTCCGTGGCCTTGTGCCCGATCCATCCCTCCTCGACAAGCGGCACGAAGAGCGGGCACGGCCGGCTGAAGACGGAAACGGAGGCATCGATCTGCCGGATCGCATTTGCGTACGCGTTGCTGGAAATTGTGCCGATGGTTCCGATGATGCCGACTCTTTTATTCTTGGATGCCGCCGCCGCCGATTTTGCCCCGGGTATAATGACGCCGACGACCGGGATCTTCGCCCGCTTCTGCACGACATCGAGCGCGACCGCCGAGACGGTGTTGCAGGCGACGACGATCATCTTCACGTTCTTTGAAAGAAGAAAATCCGTGTCCTCTTCCGCGTACTCGCGGACGACCTGCGGCGATTTCGGGCCGTACGGAACGCGCGCGGTGTCGCCGAAGTACACGATGTTCTCCTGGGGAAGCCGCCGGAGGAGGGCCCGGACGACCGTCAGCCCTCCGATGCCGGAATCGAAAACGCCGATAGGTTTGCTCGTGTTCATATTATTGGGATGAAAGCTGCATGTTGATGAGCTGATAAATTCTGTGCAACAGCCGTTCCTTGATTTGCTTCTTTCGTTCGCCGTTGAGAATTCGGGCATTGTCTCCGTCGAGCACGTAGAATGAATCGACGATGCCGTCGATGCGCGTCGCGATCTTCGCAAAATGAATGTTCAGCCCCAGCTGCGAGAAGGTCCATGTCACTTTGTACAAAAACCCGACCGTGTCCGGCGCATAGACGTCGATGATCGTGAAATCCTGCGCGTCCTCGAACGTCACGTCGATACGGATATTCGGATGGAAGAGGGGCTTGGGCCTCCGTTTCCAGCGCCGGTGGTGCCGCTCAAAAAGGTGCTCGAGCGTGACCTTGCCGCGGAGCACGTCGTCGAAATCCTGCTTGATCTTCTCCGCCTGGTCGTCGAGCAGCCGCCCCTTCGTCGCGACGTTGACGACGCGGAACTGGTCGATCACGATGCCGTCGTCGCGGGTAAAAATCTGCGCGTCGAAAATATTCGCATCGTTCGCCGACAGGACGCCGCACAGACTGGAAAGAAGAAACGGCGCGTCGCGGGTGATCGCCGTGACCGCGCTGTGCGAGTCCTCGTGACGAACGATCGGCGAAACGGTCTCCAATCCGCGGATGCCGGCAAGATGGTCGGCGATATCGTCCGGGGAAAAAAGCTTGACGTACGCCTCGTTGTGAATCGACAGGACGTGCCGCTCGACCTCTTCCCGGGGAAACCGCTCGGAAACCTTTTGAACGACCGAACGGACCAATTTTCCGTGCTGTTCCTGCTGGAACGAGACCGCTTCTTTGAACGGAAGTTTCCGCTCCAGCACTCCGCGCGTCTGAAGGTAGAGCTCCTGCAGGAGCATCTCTTTCCACGACGTCCAGACATTCTTGTTCACGGCGGAGAGATCGCAGTACGTCACAAGGAAGAGAAGGTCGAGCTGTTCGGGTTTGTGAAACATCTCGGCAAATTCCGCGACGGTCTTCGGGTCGCTGATGTTCCGGCGGAACGCTATCTGCTCCATCAGCAGATGGTTGCGGATCAGAAACGCGATGTCGCCGTCCGCATCGTCGTAGTGCAGCCGCTCAAGGATCCGGCGGGCGATCTCCACTCCGCGAATCTCGTGATCCTCGATGCCGTGCGGCTTCTCGATGTCATGGAAGAGAAGCCCAAGGTAGAGAATTTCCTTCTTCTCCAGTCTCTTGTATGCCGCGGCGAGAACCCCTTTCCCGTCCGCAAGCCGCTCCGCGTGCTCGATCGCGATCAGCGTGTGCGCATCGGCAGTATAATAGTGGTAGACGCTGTGCTGAAAGAACGCGACGAGTTCTCCCCATTCGGGAATGTATTTGCCGAGAACGTCGAAGTCGTTCATCAGCATCAATGTCGACGCAACGTTGGCCGGCAGGCGGAGAATGTCGAGAAATATTTTTGCCGCCTCGTCCGATGCGATATTCTGCGCGTTGAAGACATACGACGACCGTCCGATGGACGCGATCCTTCCCTGCAGAGAATGCCCCAGCACCAGCGAATGCCTGCCGCACCAGTAGAACGCCTTGAGGATCTCCGCCGGCGTTGAAATTTCGACGGCGGTATTCCGCTGCAGCAATTCATCGCCGCGCGCGATAAAATGCGCGTCCAGGGACTGTTCCTTTTGCTTGCGCCATGGGGACGGTTCGACGCTTTTTCTGAAATGATTGATCAGGCGCTGGTTCAGGCGGAAGATGCTTCGCGCGTGAAGGAAATACTCGCGCATAAATTTCTCCACATACTTCAGCTCCGGGTCCTCGCCGAACCCGAGTCCTTTGGCGATCTCCCGCTGAATGGAAAAATCGAGCGAGTCGTGGATCGTTTTCGCAAAGTAGTGGGTCTCGTGCCGCGTGCGGAGCAAAAAGTTCAGGGCGTCAATCACCGCATCCCGCTCTTCGCGGGAGATGACGCTCTTCCGGTACAGCGTGTCGATCATCAGCTTGCATGAGGACTCGCCGTTCAGGAAGGGGGATTCGGTGAAATATTCACTGTCCGTTGAACGGTACACCCAGAGGAGATTGTGAAGGTCGCGCAACCCTCCGGCGCTGTTCTTCAGGTTCGGTTCGAGCAGCTTTACCGAGTTGCCGTACTTTTCGTGGCGCTCGTCCATGCCGACGACGATCGCCTTCACAAACACAAGGTCGAATTTCTTGTGGATCTGGCGGAAAACAGCATCGGCATAATGATCGAGTACGCGCCGGCTTCCGCAGACGTATCTGCTCTCAAGAATCGAAGCCCACGAGTCGACATCGGTCTCATACAGATTCACGCAGTCTTCGACCGTCCGCACGCTATGCCCGACGTTGAACCCGGCATCCCAGAGCGCGCGAAGAAATTGCTGGATCGGCTCGGTGCCGGAGAGTTTTGACTTCTCGTTCTCGGCAAGGATCATCAGGTCGAAGTCCGAATGGGGACAAAGCTCGGAGCGGCCGTATCCTCCAAGCGCAACGACGGCGAACTCACCGGCGGCCGGGTTCAGCTTCCAGATCTCCGCAAGGGTGGTATCCACCAGAGACGTCAGCCGCGCGCTGACGGCAAAGCCGTCCGCGCCGCTGCGGTGCAGTTGAAAAATTTCGGCAGATTCTGAAGTGTAGCGATCTTTGATTGTCACCGAAGGCGAAGGAGAATCACAAAAGAACTAATATAAAGAAGAGCGCACCGATTTACAAATGAACCGCGCCGTCGGCCGTGTTCCCGGCGGGGATACCGGGACACGATGGACCACAACCGCGATCATGAACTGCGTTTCTTCCGCGTTCACAATTTCGTAGCCACAACGGCGACGTCCTTCATCACGTGGACGACTCCGCCGCCGGCATCAAGCGCTTCGAACAAGATGATATACATCCCGACTCTCACCCGCTTGTTGTTGTCGTCGAGGCCGTTCCATAAGAGTGTGCCGGATGCAGCCGCCGGTTCATTGTTCGCAAGGGTCCTCACCAACCTTCCCTGAACGTCGAAACACCGGACTCGAATCATCGACGTCGCCGCCGGCAAGGAATACCCGATGGCAAGATAGTCCTGAAAGCCGTCGTTGTCGGGGGAAAATGGATTCGGCGAAAGCGTGAGACCCGCAGCGGAGGGTATCGAAGCCGTGAAGATGCTGTTCCGTTCCCCCGGGGTCCCCCCTTCCGGCGCAATCGAGGTGCTCCAGTTGTTTCTGTTGTTGCTCGCAAGGGAAGGATTGATCCGCTCAAGCGATTTTCCCGACGTTGATGTGTTGAGCATGGGATTGTGCCATGACGGAGAATACCGAACGCTGTCGATTTGTGCTTTCGTTTCGTCGAGGAGGATGACATCATCGCCGGAGTTATTCAGCGATAGGTCCTTATTCGCAATGATCAAATTGCTTGATCCCGGGGGAAGAAAGCTCGAAAATTGCAGAATCATCGATGAATCCGCTCCGATAACCAGGTAATTATTCGGGGAGAGCAAGAGAGGACGATTCGAAATGTTGACCACGGCCCTGTTCCCTGAACCTGACGGTGCGTCCATCATCGACCAGCCATGGAGATCGACGGTATCCACGCTGCGATTGAACAGTTCGACAAATTCCGAACGACCGGGCAGAGGGTCGTACATTATTTCATTGATGACGACCGACTGCGGTTCGAACGCGGCCGTTGTTTGAAAAATGAGTGAATTGTTCGAACTTCGTTGATCCAAAGAAAAATCGACGGAGCAAATGACGGGAACAATGCCACGCACCTGAGTTCTCCATGCGCATCGCACCGGGAGTGAATCCCCCGCAGCCAGCGATGAGTAATTCGCAGTTCCGATCAGTTCGCCGGAGGATGCAATGCTGTCACCGTTAGCGTCATGATAAAATCGGACGGCAAATCCGTTGGCGGCATTTCTCCCGATATTGCGGATGATCGCCGTGAGATCGAAGCCGCCATTTGCAGAGACCCCGGATGCTGATGAAACGGCGAGGTCGTAATTTTTTTTCGCCGAGATATTTTCTGCTCCCGGTGTCGGCGGAGAACTTTTCCAATTTGACGAATCCACCGAGGAAGCAAGGTAATCTACTCTTTCAAGGGTTTTCCCGTTCGCGCCTCCCCACGACGGTTTGTACCAGACGCTGTCCATCGTGACACCGCGGTCATCATACAAGACCACGGCATCGGGGGCCGTATTCTTTAATGATGAAAATGGTGTCACACATATGGGACCAGTGACCGTGAAGTAATTTCTCACTGTGGAATCAGACGACGCCAAGAAATATTCCCCCGGACGGACAATGAATGATGATGCCGCAAGAACCGCTTTCGACCTTATGTTCGAGTTCGACACCTTCCACCCGTTCATGTCGATTGCCTGTGCGCTTCCATTGTAAAATTCGATCCACTCCGGCATGTTGTCCGGAGGGGCGTACATGATCTCGTTGATGACAATGGAATGACGCTCAACACCGACAGAGAACCGGGTGCTCAGCGTATTGTTCGTCGAGTCATCATCCTGCTGAGCCGTCACGGTAACCAATGAGCGTTCGTCTCCCTGGGAGTCAATGAGAAGGGCATGCGAAACGGTTTGAGAATCCGCCGGCGCGAGCGAACCGACGAACTCTTCACCGATAAGTTCATTCGGCTGGGGGATCGAGTCTTTATTTGCATCGATAAAAAACTTTACAGCAATGTTCGACAGGACCTGGCGGCCGCAGTTTTTCACTACCGCTTCAAGCTCGAAAGATTCTCGCGCAACGGGAAAAGGTGTTGATGGAAAAAATTCCGCAATTGCCGCATCGTATTCTTTCTTCGTAAGACTATTCACTGCGCCCGGCGTAGCGCCGAGAGGATCGCACGAACTTCCCCAATTTGTCTGCTGGTTCGAGTCCCCCGCTGTGTCAATCCGCTCAAGAGACCTTCCGGCGGTTCCGCCCCACGACGAACTGTACGCCACGCTGTCAACCGCAAACCCCGCCGGATCGCACACAACGACAGCATCGAAGTCGTTGTTCAGTGTCGGAAAATCGGAGGTCATGATGGGCGCGCGGATTGACGGATAAGCGCCACGGAGTGAAGAATCTTTTGCGATGACGAAGAGCGCTCCGGGTGCAATCCCGGTTGCCTGAGATCTTATCGCCGCGCGGGATAACGTATTATCCCCTATCTTCCATCCCGAAGGCGAAATTGTATCGGCCGAATTATTGACGCACTCGATCCACTCCGGTCCCCGGAAAGGGGCGAACATAATTTCGTTGATAAGCATCGTGCGTAATGGGTAGCCGATACTCATGACCTTCGACATCGTATTGTTTGTTGAATCCTCATCCCCTTCGAGAAGCAGCCGGATGAAAATCCGCCTGTTTCCCGGGGAAAACGCGGAGCCGACAAATGTGCATAGGACAGAATCCCCCGCGTTAAAGAACTGCTTCGTCCCCCTTTCATCCACCTTGGCGGCCGGCAATATCAGGGAGTCGGAATTGCTTTCGTCGAACAACTGAAGAGTAAATGACAGTGTGCCGGCCAAGGCTTTATTGGCAACGGTCGCGCGGACAACAACAGGGTCTCCTACTCTCGCTCGTGAGGGGGTGCAGGTCAGGCCGGTAATTGCGAGGTCAATTTTTTTCTGAACCGTTACGGTCACATTGTCAATTCTCAGCGTTCCAGTGGCTCCGGAACCATCGCCGACGACATGCCATCGAAACCGCACATCGCGCTTTCCGCTCAACACAGAAGGGAGCAACAAGGTACGGAGCACATAATTTGTTGTCCCGGCATTCCTGAGGGTGTCGCCGATACCAACAGCAGATGCAGTGTCCTCATCGAGCATCGCATTGATGCACAGTCCTGAATTGTGCGACGACGTGCGGCGTTCGTAGAACTGCAGTGTGCCTGCGATTTTTCCCGTAAAATCTACCGGCGGCGAAATCAATGTTTGAGAGATCTTTGCATCCGACGAGACAACAGCGTTCGGTCCGCTGAACGGCGACGACGTCGATGTGGAAAAATCTCCCGAAGAAGATTTGTTCCTGCTTGTCAGCCATCCGGCCGGAAGCTTCGGCGCGGCGACCGTGTCGAATTTTTCATTGAATGGAAATAGCGACTGAGCCCTGAGGATCGGCTGCAAAAGAAAGAAGAATAACGCGGCGCGATACGGCAATGTCGGAATCATGGAGCCCCCCAATGATGCAGAATGAAAAGAACCATCCGATGCGGATCATCGCATCGGTGTTTAACTATCCAAGTACCATGGGGAGATTTTTACAGCGGGGAGATGAAGGGTTAACGCTTTAATTTCCCTTCGAGCGTCGCCAGCAGCATTTCGTTATCGAACGGCTTCAAAAGATATCCGTCAACGCCAAGCCTCATTCCTGCGCGAACGACGTACTCGTCGCTGACGCCGGACATCAGCAGGAACGGAACGCCGTCAAAGCGCCGGTTATTGCGCACCTGGTTATAGAACTCAAACCCCCCCTCCTTCGGAGACGGAAACATCACATCCGAGAGAATCAGGTCGGGCGTTTGCTTTTCCAGGATCACCAGCGCCGCCTCGACCGATTCGGCGATCAGCACGGTGTACCCATGCCTGCGGAGAATCGCTGAATAGGTAAGGAGGATCGTCTTTTCGTCGTCAACGATAAGAATCGTTCCGAGCGAAGGGGGAGAATGCCGCGCTTCGAGAATTTTCGCCTCGGCATCCTTATGCTCTTCCATCGAAATACCGTAGCGCCGCCGCATCAATTCCAGCACGCGCTCTTCGTTCTCGCTCACAACACCGTCGTGGAGGACGATGCGGAGCGCCTGCACGTAGGCTTCAGTTTTGATCTCTTTTTCCAGGCGGGCATGTTCTTCGTCGGAGATGTTGAACATGTCGCGGATCTTGACCAGCTCGGCGGCCTCCTTTTCTGTGAGAATGCCGTCAAACCACATCTCGTCGAGTATCTCGCGGTACATTTTCAGCCTGCCTTCCAGCTTACGCGACGCCTCAGCCGGAACGGGCTTGGCCGGCTGCGGTGCCGGTTTCGGCGGTTGTGCTGGAACATGCGCGGGGGCCGGATGCGCCGGTGCCGATGGGGCTGCCACCGGGGGAACATGCGGGCGCGGAGGAGGAACGGGCGCTGGAGGCGGCGCGGGAGCGGCCACGGGGGCTGCCGGGGCCGGCACGGGCACCGGCACCGCTGCCGGTTTTTTTACAGCAGGAGTAACGGGAGCGGGAATCGGCGTCGCTCCTTTTTTCATCAGCATCTCGATGCTCTGAGAATACGCCTGAGCAAAATGATTGGTCGGATCAAGACCGAAGACCTTTGCCACCTGTTCAAGCGCGCGGTCATACTGCTGAAGTTGAATTAATCTGTCCGCCTCTCGTAAATATTGGGAGATCAGCTCGATCTTCTTTTCGAGCGTAAGATTTTTTGTAAATGTCCGGGCCTGAGAAACGGTCTCGGCTCTTTTCTGCATGGTGTGAATCCGGTCCAGCAGCGAGCGGCCCTGATAATTATCCGGGTCGGCTTGAAGCACGCGTTCGGTCTCGATCAGCGCTTCATCGAACCGGTTGGCAAGAAAATGCTCTTCGGCGATCCGGAGATGCCGGAAGACTCCTTCTTTCGACAGCGGCGCGACGACGGGATTGCGGGCGGCTTCCTCTTCCTTCTTCTGAAGAGAGCGGATCCTCTCCTGCAGGGTGCGCCCCTGATAATTTTTGGGGTCGATCTGAAAAATATAATCGACTTCCAGCAACGCTTCGGAATAGCGCTTCGAACGTGCAAAGTCCTCTGCATTACGGAGATGCTTGGCGATTTTTTCGAGCGCTGGATTCATAACCGGTAGCGTTTCTCGGCGCGGGGTACTTCAATAAAACTTGTCAAAGGCTGCAGCAATTGAATTACGCTGTAAGGTAGCATTTCAATCGAACAATTTCAACTTCTTCCCGATGTCCGTTCCGTGTTCAAACAGACGGGTTTACGGGCCTTTCTTAAGATTTTTTAACAGCAATAGAGCGGAATTATTCATATTTTATGTCCGGATAAATTCTTTTGATGTGCCATTTCTAAGGTGAGGTTGTTGAAAAAAATAGCGGTTATCTTCGGCACGCGCCCCGATACCATCAAGCTCGCCCCTATTATCACCGAGCTTAAGAAGGAAAAGAAATACTTCGAGACCATCGCGATCGCAACGGCGCAGCACCGGCAAATGCTGGACCAGGTGCTCGATGTCTTCAAGATCGTTCCGGACTACGACCTCAACCTGATGCAGCCGAAGCAAACGCTCGCGACGCTGACGCAGAACACGATCGCCGCCCTCGATACCGTTCTCGAAAAGGAAATGCCCGACATGGTGCTCGTTCAGGGGGACACGACATCGACGTTTGTCGGAAGCCTGGGGGCGTTCTACCGCCGCATTCCCGTCGGCCATGTTGAAGCGGGCCTCCGGACGAACGACAAAAACAATCCCTTCCCCGAGGAGATCAACCGCCGGCTGACGAGCTGCATCGCGGACCTTCATTTTGCGCCGACCTCGACGGCAAAAAAGGCGTTGCTGCACGAACACGTCGACCGCAAGCGAATTTTCGTCACCGGCAACTCGGTGATCGACGCGCTGAACATTTCCGTGAAGAAACATTACGCGTTCGGCATCCACACGCTCAACCAGCTCGCGTCGGAGAACAAACGCATCGTCCTGCTGACGATGCACCGCAGGGAAAACTGGGGGGAGCCGATGCGCGACGCATGCAGCGCCGTCGGAGTCCTCGCTGAACAATACCGCGACATGAATTTTATTTTCCCCGTCCATCTCAATCCCGTTGTGCGCGAAGTTGTTTACAGCACGCTCGGTTCGCTCGCCAACGTTTTTCTCATCGAACCGCTCGACTATCTTGATTTCGTCAACCTCATGGCCCGGTCGTATTTGATCATTACAGATTCGGGGGGCGTGCAGGAAGAAGGTCCGTCCCTCGGCAAGCCGATCCTTGTTCTCCGGGAGGTGACGGAGCGTCCCGAAGCGGTCCGATATGGCACCGTCAAGCTTGTCGGGCTGGATGAAAAGAAGATCATCGCGTCCGCAGAACGGCTCATTGAGAACAAGGGGGCGTACAACAAGATGGCGACCGCGACGAACCCGTACGGAGACGGCCGCGCTGCCGAACGAACGGTGCTGATCATGAAAAAATATTTCGGCATGCCCGGCGGCGCCATTCACGAATTCAGACCACGGTAGGTGATGAAAAATATTTTCCAACTGTTCTGGCTCGCAGCGGCGGCCGTCGTGCTCCAGTACCCTGCGCTTGGCCAGGAATATCCCCAGAAGAAAATCCTGATCGTCGTCGAAGGGAACACCGACCTGAAGAACTACGCGATCGGCGACGGGCGCCAGCTCGCGGAGCTGCTCGGCCACTTCAATACCGCCGTGACGATCAAAGGAGTGAACAAGTACAATCCGGGAGAGATCAACAGCTTTGATTTCATCTTTTACATCGGCTTCAACGCACGCAACGTTGTCCCGGCAAGATTTCTCGACGACGTGCTGGCAACGAGCAAGCCGGTGATCTGGATGAATACCGGGATGATCGAGTTTTCGCAGAAATACAACCTGCGGAAAAAGTACGGCTTCAGCGTCTCCCTCATCGATTCGCTCGACGATTTCGACATGGTGAAATCGAACAGCAAGGTTTTCACCAAGGGGGAGCCGAATGCGAACATCATCGAGATTGCAAACCGGCGGCTTGTGACGGTCGTTGCGACGGCATACTCGACAAAAAAACGGAGGGAGATCCCGTACATCATCCGGACAAAGAACCTCCTTTATTTCGCCGATTCTCCCTTCGCCTCGGCGACGGAAAACGACCGGTACCTTCTTTTCGCCGATATGCTCCACGACATCCTTCACGAGCAGCATGAGGAGTCGCATTCGGCGCTCATCCGGATCGAGGACGTCGATCCGCTGCAAAATCCCGACCGGCTGCGCGACATTGCCGATATCTTGTCCGCCCGCGGGATCCCGTTTCTCGTCGGGGTGATCCCGTTCTATGTCGACCCTGAGGAAGGAATCCGTGTCAGTCTCTCGGACAAGCCCGACTTTGTCGATGCCATCAAGTACATGGTGAAGAACGGCGGCACGATCGTGATGCACGGTATCACGCATCAGTATAAAGGGACGACCGCGGTCGATTTCGAATTCTGGGACGGGAATACGAACAAGCCGATCAAGGACGAGACGGCGGAAGGCGATGCGAAGAAGATCGAGATGGGGCTGCAAGAGTTCATGAAGAACGGATTGTCGCCGCTCATCTGGGAGACGCCCCATTACACGGCATCCTTCACTCTCTATAATACGATCTCGAAATATTTCAGTTCGGCGATGGAGCAGCGCCTGGCCATCGAGGACGCCGATTACAGTCAGTACTTCCCGTACATCATCAACAAAGATCTTTTCGGGCAGAAAATCTATCCGGAGAACCTCGGCTATGTTCCGCTCAACCCGAACAAGGCCGAAAGCGAAGCATACATCCAGACCATCATCAAGAACGCCAAGACGAACCTTTATGTGCGCGACGGTTTCGCGTCGGTCTTTTTCCATCCATTCCTGGACCTCGACCTGCTGAAAGAACTGGTGGACGGAATCGAAAAACTCGGCTACACGTACATCGATCTGCGCGAACAAAAGAACTGGGTGAAGACCAAGGACAGAATAATTCTTACGGGAAGCCAGAATTATACCATCCGCCTTGAAGACCAATATTTATTCGAATCGTACTACGACCACACGGGGGAGATCAAGAGCAAAAGCATCTCCGAAAAACGGTTAAAAGGACCGATCACAAAATCGATCGAGCTGGAGCCGGGGGAACTGTACAAGGCCGAGCCGACAGAATTCCGCGAACGCCCTCTTTCTTTCATCCAGAAAACGGAATACAGCGTCCAGAAACTGTACGACAATGTTTTCTCGAAGGAAGAGGAATGGGGAGACATCCGGGCGGCAATTTTGTGGAACCATCACGTGAAAGGAGCGGCGTTCCACGACCAATCGTCGCTCGCGGCGCTGCTGCGCAACGTCAACGTGCAGGTCGACACGTTCTTTATCGGCCAGCCGCTGAACCTGTCGCGGTACAATCTTCTCATCGCGCCGTATGCCTTCATTGATTCGCTGAAGCAGACGGACTACGACATCATCAATGATTTTGTCGAAAACGGCGGCAACATCATTACCGACACGAAGAACGACCTTGCCGAAGAGCTCGGCATTACGTTCACCCAAACGCGGATCCGCGTCGGCAGGATCCACGACAATTATTTCCCCGAGGAGCGGATCGCTTGGCGTTATGCCGAGCTGGTCAGCAAATTTGAGACCGAGGGGGTCGACGAGGTGTTCTGCGTCGACGACGTCACGGAATCGCCGATGGTGATCGGGAAGAAATTCGGGAAGGGGAAGGTCATCTATTTTAATTCGTCGTTCGATTCCTATTCGCAGCACGGTTACAGCCAGTACCCGTTCGCTCTTGAATACATCCGGAAATATTTCCATCTCCGGCCCATCGTCCGCCGCGAGAACTTGGAGATGTACTTCGACCCCGGTTACCGAAAGACGTACAGCATCGAATCCCTCGTCAAGCAATGGGTGAACCAGGGCATCCGTATCGTGCACGTCGCGGGCTGGAATCAATTCCCCAAGTACACCTACGACTATAAACGGCTCATCTCCCTCGCGCACGCCAACGGCATCCTGGTCTACGCGTGGCTGGAACCGCCCCAGGTGAGCAAAAAATTCTGGGATGAGCATCCCTGGTGGCGCGAGAAAAATTATAAAGGAGAGGACATCCCTCCCATGTGGCGATACGCCGTCGCACTGGAAGACGACAGCTGCCTTGCGGTGATGACAGACGAGTATGCCAAGATCCTGAACGGCTACGATTGGGATGGCGTGAATCTCGCCGAGGTCTATTTTGAAGCGGGAAAAGGGTTTGAGAATCCGGGAATTTTTGCTCCGATGCATCCTTCGGCGCAGCGGGAAGTGAAAAGAAAATACGGATTCGACCTTGATTCGATCTTCAGCCCGCAATCGCCGTATTACTGGAAAACGAACCCGGCGGTGACGAACGCCGTCATCGACTACAGGGTCGGCCAGCTCACGCTCGCGTATGAGGCATTCCTCTCTTCGTTCACCCGGATCGCGAACGAGAAGCCGGGGTTCCAGATCATGGTGACGGCGATGGACGCGTATGGTTCTCCGGAGCTTCGCGAGTACCTCGGCGTGGACATGAACCAGATCATCGCGCTGCAAAAAAAGTACCATTTCGTCCTGCAAGTGGAGGACCCGGAGACGTCATGGTCGACCGATCCGGGGCGGTACATCGATATCGGAAAACGTTATGAACGGATCCTCGGAGACAGCGCAAAACTTGCGCTCGACCTCAACATCGTCAACTTCAGGAAGAAGGAGGCGATCACTCCGTTCCCGACGCTGATCCAGACCGGAACGGAGAGTTTTTATCTCGTGAAGGCTGCTGCGATCGGCGCGCCGCGCTTCACGATCTATTCGGAATCGAGCATTAACCCGCAGGACATGGCGTTTCTTTCGAACGCTCTTGCGGCGGATGTGAGGTACCGCTACACCGACAACGGAGTTCAGTTGAACTCGCCGTACTCCTTCGTCTGCAAGCTTCCGAAGGCCGTCTCCGAGATCAACATCGATAACGTGCCGATGTCGCCGTTCAGGGATAATTTGTTCCTCATCCCGGCGGGCAGGCATGTGGTGACGCTCAACCGCGAGGCGGTGAACACCTTCTCGACGCACGAACTGCAGGCAAAGATCATGTCGATCGCGGGCAATTTGCTGTCGGTAACGCACGGATTGCGGACGATCGATTTCACGTACGAATCGTCGACGCGGTCGGTCGCTTCGTTCAACGTCGCCCCCTCCTCCGTGAAGGTGGATCACGAGCAATACCAGTTTACGGTGATGAAGGGGAACGACTGCTTCAGCATCTTTCTTCCGGCAGGGCATCATGAGGTCGACCTCATTGCGGGGGATCAATTCTCCTTCGGCGTCAACGTTACAAGCCTCTGGTCGACGACCGCTATTGCGATCTTCGGCGTCCTTGCCGTGAGCGCGCTTTTTCTGATGTACGTCGCTCTTAAAGTCGTTAAACGAGGTTATGCCCCGCGAAAGGTATCCTGACCCATGACCGTGCTCGAAGTCGATCTGAGTTTTCTGTTCGTCATCGCCGTTATCCTGATCTGGTTCATGATCGCGTACCAGTTCGTGCTGACGGTCTACGGGTTCGTAAATTACGTCCGGTCGATGAAAGAGAGGAATGATGTCGACGGTCTGACGCTCGATTATCCGACGTGCGCGATCCTCATCCCGGCCCATAACGAGGAAAAAGTGATCGGGGCAACGATCGCTTCGATGCTTGCGCTGGAGTACCCGAAAGACAAATTGCGCATCCTTGTGATCAACGACGGATCGACCGACTCGACGAAGGAGATCATTCAGGGATACGCCAAACGCGACAAGCGTGTGGAACTGTTCGACATTCCCCAAGGCGAAGGGGGCAAAGGCAAATCGCGGGCGCTCAACCTCGGCGTCAAGCGAGCCGCAGCGGACATCATTGCCATCTACGATGCCGACAATACCCCCGACCCGCACGCGCTTCGCTACCTTGTCGCGCAGCTCTTGCTGCACAAGGACCTCGGCGGGGTCATCGGAAAATTCCGCACCGTCAACAAGAACCACAACATCCTGACGCAGTTCATCAACGTCGAGACGCTGAGCTTTCAATCGATGCTGCAGGCCGGCCGCTGGCAGATGCACGGCATCGCGACGCTTCCGGGTACGAATTTCGTCATGTGGACATCGCTCATCCGGCAGCTGAACGGCTGGGACGAGGAGGCGCTGACCGAAGATTCCGAACTGAGCATCCGAATCTATGAGGCGGGCTATAAGATCAAGTTCATTCCGTACGCGATCACGTATGAGCAGGAACCGCAGGAGTGGAAAGTATGGATCAAGCAGCGGATGCGGTGGGTCCGCGGGAACAATTATGTCGTTTCGAAATTTCTGAAGCACATCCCGAACTTCAAAAACAAATGGCTTGCGTTCGACCTTTTGTACACGCTCGCACTCTATTACATCTTCTTCGCCGCCATCATCATCTCCGACCTTCTCTTTCTCCTCAGCGGGCTCAGTCTTGTCGCCATCTCGCTTCCCGGACCATACACTGTTGTTTGGATCATGGCGTTTTTTCTCTTCCTCATAGAGATCATGCTCGCCATCTCTTACGACAACGAGGACGGCTTCGGAAAGATCGCCCTTCTTGTGCTGATGTATTTCACGTACTGTCAACTGTGGATCTACATCGTCGTGAAAGCTGCATACACCGAATATGTCAAAAAAGATAAGCGGTTCTGGGAAAAAACTGTCCGGTTCGATGTGACAGCCGCCGATGCGAAGCGCTAGATAATGCAGAGTGTTGAAATGTACCGCGCGCGACCTTCTCTCCCCACCCGATCGGAGTTCGGGAGCGAGAGTGGAAATTCTCGAACTGTAACACTCCCCGCGCTGCCTCATTCTTGATTCTTTTCTTTTCTTTCCGCTAATTGCATTCAGTATTTTTCCATCCCACTACGTGAAAGTGCCGAATACCGTGGTCACCATGAGTCCTGTAAAGAAGGCCGACGACGTCGAAGCCGCCCGTGAGCTGGCTGCTGCATACGCCGCAATTAAAAAAGAGATCGCCAAGGTCATCATCGGGCAGGATGCCGTTGTTGAACAGCTGATCGTCTCGCTCCTCGCGCGCGGCCATTGTTTGCTGATCGGCGTGCCGGGTCTTGCGAAAACGCTCCTCATCAAAACGCTGGCCGACGTCCTCGACCTCAAATTCAGCCGCATCCAATTCACTCCAGACCTGATGCCGAGCGACATCAGCGGCACCGAGATCATCGAGGAAAACGTCTCTACCGGTCAAAAGGCGTTCAAATTCGTCCGCGGGCCGATCTTCGGCAATATCATCCTTGCCGACGAGATCAACCGGACCCCGCCGAAAACGCAGGCTGCGCTTCTTGAAGCGATGCAGGAGCATAAAGTGACCGCCGCCGGGCAGACGTACACGCTCGACGAGCCCTTTTTCGTCCTAGCCACGCAAAACCCGATCGAGCAGGAGGGAACGTACCCTCTCCCCGAGGCGCAGCTCGACCGTTTCATGTTCAACCTGTGGCTGGACTATCCTTCGTTCAAGGAAGAGATCGACATCGTGAAATCGACGACGAGCCCGTACGCTCCGTCGCTCCGCCGCGTGCTCGCCGCGGAACAGATCGTTGTATTTCAGGAATTGATCCGCCGCGTTCCGGTCGCCGACGCGGTCATCCAGTACGCTGTCCAGCTTGCCGCGCGGACTCGCCCGAAGGATGAACAGGCTCCAAAATTCATCAAAGACTGGCTCACATGGGGAGCCGGTCCGCGGGCATCGCAGTACCTGATCCTCGGGGCAAAAACCCGCGCGATCCTTGCCGGACGCTACACCCCGGACGTTGACGATGTCCGTTCGATGGCGGTCCCCGTGTTGAGACACCGCATCATTCCGAATTTCAATGCCGAGGCGGACGGTGTTTCGGCTGTTTCCATTGTCGAGAAACTGCTCGCAAGCGTCTAGGGTATCGCCAGACGGATGCAAAGTCACTAAGCAATCAAGGTGAAAAGCTATGGTCCTCAATGTCATCTATTGTTTCGTCCCTTCAAGACTTCGTGGCTCACGACGTTGATGGATGCCAGAAAAACAATTTTTGCCCTTCTGCTGTTTGTAGTCTCTGCGACGCATCCGCAAGACAAGCCGCAAAAATACTGGATCTACTTCCGCGACAAGGACGAGTCAGCGCTCCGCGCTTTGTCGGCTGCCGGAACGGTACACGAACTTTCTCTCGCCACAGGCCTCACGGAGCGCGCGCTTCAACGGCGCGCAAAAGTCCTCCCCCCAGCGCAGCTTGCCTCAGCGTCGGACCTCCCCGTCACCCAATCGTATATCGACCGGCTGAATGCAAACGGCATCGCGGCGATCAACACGTCGCGGTGGTTCAATGCCGTCTCGGCAATGCTGACGCCAGCCCAGGCTAACCAGGTTGAAGCGCTCCCCTTCGTCGACCGGATCGAACTTGTCCGCACATTTGTGCGAAAAGAACTTCCACCCATTTCCGCTCCCATCAAAAAGCTTTCTACACCGACGACTCAGGACCTTCACGACTACGGTCCGTCGCTGGCCCAGGTCGCCCAGATCGACGTGGTCGCCGTTCACAATCTCAGGATCACCGGCCGGGGGATCCTGATCGGGATGCTGGATTCGGGTTTTGATTGGCGAGTCCCGGAATCCGAAATGAATATGGATGTGATCAAAGAGTACGACTTCGTTCAACATGATTCGGTCACCGCCAACCAGCCCGGAAATACACCCATCGATGAGTCCGACCAGGACGAGCATGGAACGTTGACGCTTTCCCTTGTCGGGGGGTACAAAGAGGGGCAATTGGTGAGTCCTGCGTTTGAATCGAGTTTTATTCTCGCGAAAACGGAATATGTGCCGTCGGAGACGAACATCGAAGAAGACAACTGGGTCGCCGGGATCGAATGGGAAGAACAGAATGGAGCCGATGTCGTCAGCAGTTCGCTCGGCTACAGCCAGTTTGATTCCTTGGACGCGAACGGCGTGCCGCAGCACAGCTACACGACCGCGGATATGAACGGACGTACGGCTACGACGACGAAAGCGGCGGTGATGGCGGCACGGCTCGGTGTTGTGGTGTGCAACGCGATGGGAAACGAAGCGGAAACAAGCTGGCACATCATGATATCGCCGGCAGATGCCGACAGTATCATATCGGTCGGGGCGGTGAACATCAACGGTGTGTACGCAAGCTTCAGCTCCGTCGGTCCGACCGCCGACGGAAGGACAAAGCCCGACGTGTCGGCGGACGGCGTCGGCGACTATTGCACCATGCGGGCATTCTCAAAGTATTCTACCGGCTTTCAGGGGACTTCGCTTTCAACGCCGCTCGTCGCAGGCTCCTCGGCGCTCATCCTTTCTGCCCATCCCGGATTGACGCCGATCCAGGTCCGCGACGCTCTGCGCAACACTGCGAGCAGAGCTGGGTCGCCGAACGACTCGCTCGGGTGGGGGGTCATCGATGTCTACAAAGCGCTCCTTTCCACCGGCCTTGTGCTCAGCACCGACCCTGCCGTTTCGGTCCAGCAGGACGGCACGATCAATGTCGTTGCATGCGCAGCATCGAACGCCCTCATCAAAAAGGATTCTGTCAAATTATTCTATTCGGCCGACGGGGGGGCGTCGTTTTCCATGGCCCCGATGACGTTGACGGATACGATCGATGCATCCACAAATTCGGGAAGCTATTCTGGTACGATCCCGCGTTTTGCGGGGGTGAAGATTCAGTTCTACATTTTCGCCGTCGACACCACCAACACACCCTATACAATGCCGTACCACGCTCCGCAACATCTGTTCACGTTTAACGGCGAGGATACAAGCGTCGGCACGACGTCCCTGCCGTCGACCTTTGCCCTCTATCAGAATTATCCGAACCCGTTCAACAGCTCAACGGCCATTCAATATTACCTGGAGAAATCCAACTTTACGACGCTGAAGATCTATGACGTGCTCGGACGCGAGGTCGCAACATTGGTCAATGAGTATCAAACGGCAGGCTTAAAGTCCCCCGTAAGATTCGACGGTTCTCCCCTCGCAAGCGGAGTCTACTTCTACCGATTAAAGTCGGGGGAGTTTAGTTCCGTGAAAAAACTTGTTTTGTTGAAATAGAAGCTCTTGTTCCTCTCATTTCAAATCCCATGGTATGTTTTTCTTGCTGCCGCGGCTGCCGCAGCTGCGGTTTCATTCCTCACCTACCGGCGCACAGTTCCTCCCGTCTCATCGGGCAGGCGATATCTTCTGATCTCCCTCCGCTCCCTCGCGCTTACGCTCCTGATCCTTGCACTCTGTCAGCCGGTGTTGAATATCGCGCGCCGTTCATTGCTTCGGCCCGTTGTCGCCGTCCTTGTCGATAATTCCTTGAGCATGTCCCTTACCGACGGCGCGGGCGACCGGGAACAACAGCTTCGATCCATCATCTCGGGGGATGCATTGAAACGACTCTCTTCATCCGCACAGGTTGAGTTGTTTAGCTTTTCGCCTTCGCTGCGGCGCATAGAGCAAGATTCATTTCGACTGAACGGCTCAAGTACCGATATCGCATCGGCCTTTCACGCACTGAAAGAGAAACCGCTCCCCGGCCTGAAGGCAGTTCTTCTTTTGAGCGACGGGGATTATAATGCGGGAGAAAACCCGTTGGACGAGGCAGGAAGGACAGGCGCGCCGATTTTCTGCGTCGGCATCGGCGATTCAACGGAACAGAAGGATGTCTCGGTGCAAAAAGTGCTGACCAATTCCATCGCGTATGTTCAGTCCTCCGTGCCGGTCGATGCAGTCATTAAAGTTTCCGGTTTTGAGAACATGCAGCTCCCCGTTTCTCTTCTGGAAGACGGAAAACAGATCGCCCGGCAGATCGTCACGCTTCCGCCATCGGGCGCGGAGAGGATCGCCGAATATCCGGTCCATTTCACGTTCAGTCCCGCCGAAGCCGGGACAAAAAAATATACCGTCAGCGTCCAAGCTCTGGATGGTGAGGTGACGAAGAATAACAACGCACGGTCCGTGTTCGTCAAGATCCTTAAAAATAAAACGCGCGTGGCCGTCGTAGCAGGAGCGCCGAGTGCCGACGTTGCTGCCGTCGTGCAAAGTTTGCATTCGGACCCGAATATTGAAACGACGGTTGCCATCCAGCAGCCGACGGGGCAATTTGCCGGACAGCCGCTCGCCCAGGCTGCAGGGTTCCCAGCGGCGGAGTGCATTGTGCTCATTGGTTTCCCGACAGAACGTACCTCCCCCGGTGCGATCCAAGCGATCGCGAACGCAGTAGCCGCTCGCGGAACACCGCTGTTGTTCATCGGAAGCCGGACCATAGATATTCGCAAACTGAAAGAACTCGAGCCGGTTCTCCCTTTCACAATTTCATCCGGTACCATCGACGAACGAACGGTGTTCCCGAACATCCCTGCGGAACAACGCTACAACATTCTTGCGCAATTGTCAGAAAATTCTTCTTTCGACTGGAGTAAGCTCCCCCCCATTTATTCCTCGATCGGAACATTCAAAGCGAAACCGGAGGCTGTTGTCCTTGCAACCGTCACGTTCCAGGGCGTTCCCCTCAATGCGCCGCTGCTCGCTTCGCGGAGCGTCCCCCGCTTCAAGTCGTTCGCCATCCTCGGGTACGGCGTATGGAGGTGGAGGCTGCTTGCCGGCGCAAGCCCGGAAACGGAAGATTTTTTTGACCCGTGGTTTTCTCGTATTGTCCGTTGGCTCGTTACCCGCGAGGACAACAAACAGCTGAAGGTTGAACCGCTGAAGGAAATTTTTTCCCAGGGGGAACCGATCGAGTTCCTCGGGCAGGCCTATAATGCCAATTACGATCCGGTCAACGATGCGGATATTCATGTTGAGATCACCGCCATGCCGTCGCGGCAGCGGTTTGAAACAATTCTTCGCCCCCTTGACAACGGCCGCTACGATGGCGAAATTGAATCCCTGCCGGAAAGCGATTACTCGTTTACCGCGACGGCAAAAGCCGGAGGCGCAGACCTCGGTACCTTGGAAGGACGGTTTTCTGTGGGGGAACAGTCCATCGAATTTTCCGATACAAAAATGAACAAGCCCCTCCTGCAGCAGATCGCCGCGGTCTCCGGGGGGGAATATGCCGACGGAAAGGAGTTCGACCGGCTTGTCCGTGATCTCGCGTCCCGTCCATCGATGACACCGGAAGAGGCGGTAACCACGAGCGAGATCGAAGTGTGGAACCTTCCATCCCTTCTTTCGGTTATTGTTGCGCTATTCGGAACAGAGTGGTTCGTCCGCAAGCGAAGCGGCATGCTCTGATACCGTGCTTCGAAGTGACCCTTTAATTCTAATTACTCGTTGCGATGACTACACCCAAAACCTTTTTTCTTCTCGGTTGTATCTTTTCTCTGCTTGGAGTCGCATTCGGCGCGTTCGGAGCCCACGCGCTGAAGCAGAAACTATCACCTGAATTGCTCCAGGTATTTGAGACCGGCGTGAGGTATCAGATGTACCATGCCTTCGCGCTGTTTGCTGTCTCGTGGGCGATGTCTTCGTGGAATGTCGCCAGCGCTGGAGCTGCCGGCTGGTGGTTCACCGCAGGCATCGTTCTCTTTTCAGGAAGCCTCTATGCGCTCGCGCTCACCGACGTGAGATGGCTCGGAGCGATCACGCCGTTCGGCGGGCTCTCATTTCTCATCGGCTGGGGCTGGCTGGCATGGAGCGTGTGGAAGAGTGTCCAGTGAATCGCGATCGTACCTACAGCAGGTTTATTCATTCATCATTCATCTACGGAGGTCTCTTATGAAAAACACTTTCAGAACTTTCTGTCTCTGTGTTTCCGCCGCTGTTCTTCTTCTCTGCGGAAGCGCCATCGGGCAGCAGAAATCGTTTCAAATCAGTCCGGCCGCAACGGTGATGCAGACCGTCGGCGTAACGGACATGACGGTGGTGTACCATCGTCCCGGAGTCAAAGGAAGGGTTATCTGGGGAGGATTGGTTCCGTACGATAAAGTTTGGCGGGCGGGAGCGAACGAAGCGACCATGGTGACGTTCAGCGATGACGTTACTGTAGCCGGTACTGTCTTGAAAGCGGGATCGTACAGTTTCTTTGTGATTCCGACTCACGGAGACTGGACGGTCATCTTCAACGCTCAGCCCCAGTGGGGGGCATTCCGGTACGATTCCACAAAAGATGCGCTCCGCTGCTCGGTCAAACCGCAAACGACCTGGCATGAGGAATGGCTGTCGTACAGCTTCAGCGATCTGACGGCGAGCTCTGTGAAACTTGTGCTGCACTGGGAAAAAATGTCGGTCGCGGTTCCGATCGAAGTGAACACCGAGGCGGCTCTTGCGAAGGCGAGCAAGAACGCCGTTTCGATGTCGTGGCAGGCGTACAACAACTACGGACTTTTCTGTCTCAACTCAAAATCAAATCTCGACAAAGGGCTGGAAGCGGTTGAGAAGTCGATCGCCATCAGCGAAAATGCCTCCAACCTCCGCATGAAAGCGGAACTGCTCGCGCAAAGCGGCAAGGTCGACGATGCGATCGCGACCGCTCAAAAAGCGATCACCGTCGGAAAGGCTGCAAACCCCCATTTTGACCCGAGTGAGATCGACGAGCTCCTCGACCAATGGAAGAGACGATAGCAGCTTCCGCGTGCGGCTCATTACGTATCAATGAGCCGCACGCTTCTTCATTAGACCGCTCCGATGACCGCGTTGATGGCGACCACGTTCACAATATCGTCAACGCTGCACCCGCGTGAAAGGTCGAACGCAGGCCGCTTCAGCCCTTGAACGATCGGGCCGACCGCTTCGGCGCCGCCAAGCCGCTGGGCAAGCTTGTAACCGATGTTCCCCGCATTCAAATCCGGAAAGACAAGAACATTCGCAGTCCCCGCAACTCCGCTCTGAGGGGCTTTTTGCTTTCCCACCGATGCGACGATCGCCGCGTCAAGTTGAAGCTCTCCGTCCAGCTTGAGGTCCGGATTTTTTTTCTTCGCAAGCTCGGTAGCACGCTGGACCTTCTCGACCAGCGGGTGCGACGCGCTCCCTTTCGTGGAGAATGACAGCATCGCCACACGCGGCTCTTCGCCCGTCAGTTTCCGATGGTTCTCAGCGGTCGTCAATGCAATGTCGGCAAGCTGCTCGGGAGTGGGATCGGGCACGACCGCACAATCCGCGAACGTATAAATATGAAGCGGGAACACCATCACAAAAAAGCTCGAGACCACGCTGATGCCCGTTTGCACTCCGATGATCTGCAGGCCGGCCCGCAATACATCCCCCGTCGTCGATAGCGAACCTGCGACGCTTCCATCGGCGAGTCCTTCCCGAACCATCATCGCTCCGAAGAAGAGAGGCTTTTTCATCACCTCCTGCGCTTCGGTAAATTGTATCCCCTTTTCCTTCCGGAGATTAAAATAGAGATGGGAGAAATCCGAGAGCCTGTCCGATTTTGCCGGATCCACAACGCGCACCCCTTGCAGCGATACCGATTCCGATTCCGCCTTCGAACGGATCTGGCCTTCGTCGCCTACGAGTATCGGAACGGCAAGTTCTTTGTCTATGAGTATTCTCGCCGCCTTAATTGCCCGCGGGTCAAGCGCATCGGGTAAAACGACTGTCTTGTGGAGCTGCTTCGCTTTTTGATGGATATCAGATATAAAATTTTTAGGATTCATTGTTCTGTGTAATTTGATAATAGATGAAAAAAAATAGTGACCTGACTTTATTGCCTGGCCCCTTTATTTTCAATATAGCCCATCATTGCTTTAGATTCAATGGATCGGGATATATGTGTGACGAATTGTCAACAAAAATCGGCGGGTTTTCAGCAAAAAACCCCTTTATTTTATTAATTTTCATTAATGAACGACGACTCCGTTGACTATCTGTCAGGTAAAGAATATATTTGATGCGGAAAATTGGTTCCCATGGAGAAGAAACAAGTTTACATTGAAACGTACGGCTGCCAAATGAACGTGGCCGATTCGGAGGTCGTCCTGAGCATCATGAACGACAACGGGTTCGGTGTCACCGGAAGCCCCGAGGCTGCGGATGTCATTTTTGTCAACACGTGCAGCGTTCGAGATAATGCGGAGCAGCGGGTGCGGCAGCGGATCAGCACCCTTAAGAATTACAAACGGTCGAATCCGGGGGTCCTCATCGGCGTTCTGGGCTGTATGGCCGAGCGGCTCCGGAGCGAGTTGATTGACAAAGGGAATGTGGTGGACATGGTTGTCGGCCCCGACGAATACAGAAAGCTGCCGGAGCTGGTGGAGAACGCTTTCAACGGAGAACGGGGCATTGCGGTGAAGCTGTCGCGGGTTGAAAATTACGACGACATTCTGCCGCTGCGCACAGAGGGGGTCAACGCATGGATCTCGGTGATGCGCGGCTGCGACAAGTTTTGTACGTTCTGCGTCGTTCCCTTTACCCGCGGAAGGGAGCGAAGCCGGAAGCTGCAGAACATCGTCGCGGAAGTGGAGCGGCTGAGCGAAAGAGGGTTTAAGGAGATTACGTTCCTCGGACAGAATGTGAACTCCTACCACGATGGTGAATTCGATTTTGCGGATTTGATCCGGCGAGCCAGTCACGTCGACCGGTCGATCCGGATACGGTTCATGACGCCTCATCCCCAGGATATGTCCGGAAAGCTGATCGATGCCATCGCGGAGAATGAGAACGCCTGCAAATCAATTCATCTTCCGCTTCAGTCCGGGTCGGACAGGATTTTACAGTTGATGAACAGAACGTACACCGTCGGACAATATTACGCGCTCACGGAAAAAATCCGGACGACAATTCCAGGAGTCACTCTTTCAACGGATATCATCGCGGGTTTCCCCACGGAAACGGACGGCGATCATCGGGCAACCCTCGACGTCATCCGGCATGTCGGCTACGACGGGGCATTTACGTTCAAATATTCTCCGCGCGAACACACGAAAGCGTGGGAGATGAACGACGACGTTCCCGAAGAAGTCAAGGTCGAGCGTTTAAACGAAATCATCGAGCTGCAGCAAAGCATCTCTCTTAAGAAAAATCAACAACTCGTCGGGTCGGCGGTCGAGGTCCTCGTCGAGCGGGAAAGCGCAAAATCGCGCGATGAGTGGATGGGGCGGACCGACACCAACAAGGTCACCGTTTTCCCGAAAGGGAACGCACTCGTCGGCGACCTCGTCACTGTTGCCGTCGACCGGTGCAATTCGGCGACATTGTTTGGTACTATCTCAACGAAAGCGGGATCGGCAGGCAACTACCGCATTGCAGTGAACAGTTGATAAACACAAACCCCTATGACCCCCTCACTGAAGAATTTTCGAAGCATCTATCTCGCGCTGAATTTTCTCGCCGCAGCGGCCGCCTTCGGTCAGCTCCCCGGAACGGAGGTGCGCAAACGGCTGGACTTCATCTACAGCGGCCAGGCCGAACGCGTGCGCATCGAGCTGCCCAGCCTCGAGAAGCAGTACCCGAACGATGCCGGCGTCGCATATCTTGATGCGATTTTGACCACTGACGGCGAAACGGCCGTTAAAAAATTTCAGGCGATCGTGGATCTGTTCCCGCAAAGCGAGTGGGCGGATGCCGCGCTCTATAAGGTCTATCAATATTATTATTCGGTCGGCCTGTACAAGACTGCCGATCAAAAATTTGCGCAGTTGAAACAGCAGTATCCCAATTCGTTGTATGTTACGGGAGGGGCAAAGGAACAAAAGCCGGCGCCGGCCGAGCGGCAACCTGCCCCGGAAGTCAAACCGCCGGATACGACCGCGCAAAAACCGGTCGAAACACCGGCTGTTGTTGCCCAGCCGGCTGTACAACCCGCACAGGATTCGACGGCGGTCACGCCTGCCGCAATCGTGTCCCATACGTTCGCCGTGCAAGCGGGGGCGTATTCAACCCGGAGAAAAGCCCAGAAACAGGTTGATTTCCTTTCATCGATCAACAGAAGTGCGGTCATCACGAAAAAAATAAGCGGCGATAAGAAACTGTATGTCGTCACCGTGGAGGGATTTTCAACCGAGCAGGACGCCCGGGATTTCATTGCGGAGCTGAAATTGAAGTATGGCATGGATTCAATCATCGTCGCGAGATAACGTGAGAGACGGAGACGAAAGCGTGGAAAGAAAGTCGTTCCAGGACGAATACAATATCATCGGCAAATCGCTGGAGATGCAGGAGATCGTAGAGGTGGTCCAGCAGGTTGCCCCGACGGATATTACCGTGCTGATCACCGGCGAGAGCGGCGTGGGAAAGGAAGTGATCGGCCAGGCGATCCATGCAGCGAGCAAGCGGGCGAACAAGCCGATCGTGACAGTGAACTGCGGTGCGATCCCCGAAGGCATCATGGAGAGCGAACTGTTCGGGCATGAAAAGGGGTCGTTTACCGGGGCCAGCGACCAGCGCAAGGGCTACTTCGAAATCGCCGACGGCGGGACGATTTTTTTGGACGAGATCGGAGAGCTTCCTCTCTCAACCCAGGTCAAGTTTCTCCGCATCCTTGAGAACGGCGAGTTCATGCGCGTCGGGTCGTCGACGGCAAAGAAGGTCGACGTCCGCGTCATTGCGGCGACCAACAAAGACCTCGAGCGCGAGGTGAGCAGCAAGCATTTTCGTCCGGACCTCTTTTACCGGCTGCGGTCGGTGAACATCCGCATCCCGCCGCTGAGAGACCGGAGAGAAGATATTCCCGAATTCTTCGCCAGGTTCGCGAAAGAATTTTCCGAGAAGAACAATATCACCTTCCTCGGCATCAATGACGATGCAATGGAGGTCCTGACACAGTACTATTGGCCCGGGAACGTCCGCGAGCTCCGCAACGTGGTCGAGAGCATGCTCGTCATTGAAAACGGAAAACGGATCACCGACGAGGATGTCCGGAAATATCTGAAGGGTTCTCATACCAACGGCGAAGAACGGAATTTGCCGGTGTACATCCCGAAGACGGCGGAGTTCGCCGAACGCGAACTCATTTACCGCGCCCTCGTCGACCTCAAAACCGACATCCTCGACATGAAAAATCTGCTGATGAACGCCTCCGGCTCTTCAGCCCTGGTGCGGCGCGACGCCGATGCTGTGGCCGGCACCGAGGTCCACGACAATGCGATCGTTCATCCCCGCGCATCCGCGGAGGAGAACGTCTCACTGGAGGAAATGGAACGGAGAATGATCGTCGGCTCGCTGCAGAAATACGAAGGCAACCGCAGGCTTGCCGCGCAAGCGCTGAAGATCAGCGAGCGGACCTTGTACAGAAAAATAAAAGAGTACGGACTGCAGTAGCGATGGAAACCGTTCAGGGAAAGAGCCGCTTCCGCAGTGCCGCCGTTTGCGCGTTACTTTTCACTCTTAATGTTTCATTCGTACTGTTTCTTGCCGGATGTGTCTATTCGTTTTCCGGCTCTTCGGTTCCGAAACACCTGAAGACGATCGCCATCCCGCTGTTCGAAGACCAGAGCGGATTCGGCGAGCCGAATTTGAAAGAGAATTTTACGACAAGCCTGATCAATCTGTTCATCAACGACAACAGTCTGGAGGTTGCAGAACGAAATACGGCGGATTCGATCCTTGAGGGCTCGATTGTATCGGTCCAGGATGCTCCGTCGGTCATTTCACCCGGGGGGGGAGGGCAAGTGAGCGTGCGCCGGGTGACGATCACCGTTCATGTCACGTTCCAGGACCTCAAGCTGCGGAAGAAGATGTGGGACAAAAATTTTTCAAACTGGGGAGAATATAACACGAGCGGCGACACGCGCGCGACAGCGCTCACCGACGCTGTCAGCAAAGTCACGCAGGATATCCTGATCGAAACTGTTTCGGGATGGTAAAAGAACATTGAACAACTCAATTCTACGAGGTTGAAAAACAACAACAATGAATGATATCATTTTAGCAATCTATTTCATCTCGCTTCTCATCCTCTTCGCGTTTGGGTCGCACGGGTTCGTGATGATTTTCCATTATTTCAAACACCGCGATCAGGAAGAGGCGGACACGCAGCCGCTCACCGAATATCCGATGGTCACCATCCAGCTCCCGATATACAATGAGCTGTACGTCGTGCGGCGGTTGATCGAAGCATCCTGCGCCATCAAGTATCCGGCGGACAAGCTGGAGATCCAAGTCCTCGACGACTCGACCGATGAGACTGTGAACCTCGTCGAAACGATCGTCGGCGAAATGAAACGGCACGGACACAATATCCACCACGTGCGGAGGAGTACGCGCAGCGGCTTCAAGGCCGGCGCGTTGAAAGAGGGCCTTGAACGGGCGGCTGGAGAGTTCATCGCGATCTTCGACGCAGACTTCATTCCGCGGGAAGAATTCCTCATGAAAACCCTGCCGTATTTTTACGCCGACAAGAAGATCGGCATGGTGCAGACCCGCTGGGAACATCTGAACAGCGAATACTCGCTGCTCACCCGGACGCAGGCAATGGCGCTCGACGGACACTTCGTCATCGAGCAGGCGATCCGCAACAAGGCAGGGTTCTTCATCAACTTCAACGGCACGGGGGGCGTGTGGAGAAAAGCTTGCATCGAAGACGCGGGCAACTGGCATTCGGATACGTTGACCGAGGACCTCGACCTCAGCTACCGGGCGCAATTGCGGGGATGGAAGTTTAAGTTCCTCAAGAACGTGACGTCGCCGGCAGAGCTGCCGTCGGAGATCAACGCCCTGAAAACACAGCAATTCCGGTGGACAAAAGGGGCGATCGAAACGGCGCGGAAAATGCTTCCCGCGGTGTGGAAGTCCGACCTCCCGTTTAAGATCAAATGGCATTCAACATTCCATTTGACGAACAACATCGTCTTCCCGTTCATCCTCATCGCCGGCATTCTCAACATACCGCTGATGTACATCAAACATGAAGGCGGATACGAAACCTACTTTGAAATCATGTCGGTCTTTGTCTTTGCGTTCATCAGTTCGTTTTTGTTTTACATGTACTCGCAAAAGGACGTCTATGCCGACTGGCGGCGGCGGCTTTTCCTCTTTCCGCTTTTTATGGCGGGAAGCATGGGCTTTGCGGTGAACAACAGCAAGGCGGTGATCGAAGGACTATTCAAACGCAAAAGCGATTTTGTCCGAACGCCAAAATACAGCATCAAAGAGAAGGGCGATTCGTGGCTGGATAAAAAGTACGTCCCGGTCAAGTTCAACTGGACGGTCATGGTCGAAATTGCGCTCGCCCTGTACTGTCTCTTCGGCGTTGCCTCATCCCTCTATTATCTGGAAATTGCGGCGGTTCCTTTTCAGCTCCTCTTCCTGATCGGCTTCGGGTTTGTTTCGTATCTTTCCATTCAGCAGGCTCTCCAGGCCAGGCGTTTGAAGATGCGGGCCCACGCGTCGCAGGCTTGATTTTAACCCGTTCTTCTCTTATAATAAAGCCGGCATCTCAGCCGGCTTTTTTTATTATCTCGGTGCAATGGATCTCTCAGAATTCGACATCGATTTTCTCTCTCAAAAATTATCGGACAATCCGCAGTCCCCTCTCTTTGCCCGCCTCGCCGATCTTTACCTCTCAAAAAATCAGCCGGCGGAAGCGCTGAAGCTTTGCGAGGCAGGGGTGCAGACCTACCCCTCGTACTCCACCGGATATGTCATTCTGGGGAAATGTTACACGGCGTTGAATGAAAACTCCAAAGCGCGTCTTGCGTTTGCCCAGGCCCTCCATTTCGCCCCGTTCAACCAGCTCGCGCGCAAACTGCTTGACGAAACCCCCTTCAGCGCTGAAGAGCCGGTGCCAGTGCAAGAAACGCCTCTCGCCGAGCCGGAACCCGTTGCCGTCGAACCCGCTATTCAGGAAGAGCCGTCTCCGGTAATAGAAGAACCGCCTGCCAGCATGAGCCCCGAACCGCTCTCCCTGCCGGCGGAAGAACCCGTTCAGGAATTTGCACAGCAGCCGGAGCCGGAAATTCCCCCGCCGCCCGCCGCCGAACCCGGAGAACTTCCCGGAGTAGACGACTACATCCAGCAGCAGAGTGCGCAAACGGGAAACGAAAAGGCCGTAACGCTCGATGAGTATTTAGCCGGACAGGCTGAACCCCCCGCCCCGGAGACGGCAGAACTCGATTCTCTGGCGACAAAGCTTGAAAATGCGGGGCGGATCGTTCCGGAACAGCCGGAGCCTGAACCCGAGCCGGCCCAGGAGGAGAGCGCACCGATGGATTCGGTCGTCATCACTCCGACGCTTGCGGAAATTTACGTTTCGCAGGGGGAATACGGCGCGGCGATCCAGGCGTACGAGATCCTGATCTACTCGAAGCCTAACGAGCGCGAACGGTTTGAAAAGCGGATCAGTGAATTGCAGGCAAAGATGAACGAGGGGCTGTAGAGAAACGTTACTTCAGCGCGTTGACCAGCCTGGTCAGTTTGGATTTTTGATTCGATGCTTTGTTCGGATGGATGATCCTCTTCTGGGCAAATTTGTCGAGAAGAGAAACGGCTTCTTTCAGTGCGGCCTCAGCTTTTTTCTTGTCTTTCTCCTGCCGGACCTTCTTGATCACTGTTTTCATCGCGGATTCTTGGGCGGTATTGTGTACTTTTCTGCGCTCTGAGGAACGAATCCGTTTGATTGCCGATTTGTGCTGTGCCATTGTCTTCCTTTGTTGTCCTCGGTTTTTATTTTTCTCAATATACGCAAATTGCACTTCAGCCGCAAGACACTCTTCGCGGCTATAATTTCTTCTCCCAGTAAATATTTTTCCTCATATCATCCACCCAGCGCTGAAAATCTTCCTCGGTCTTGAACTGCAGCGTAAGCCGCTCTATCCTGTGATAATCCTGGTCGAGGTTGAGCTTATGTTCCGGCGTGATCGAACGGACCCAGATAATGTGATACCCGTACGACGTTCCGAGCGGCACTTTCACGGGGGTGCTGATTTCTCCCGCCTTCATGTTCTTGAGAATATCCAAAAATGACGGTTCAATCTGATCGATCCCGATCTTCCCAAGGTCGCCGCCGACATCTTTCGAATCCGGGTCTTCCGAATATTTTCCGGCCAGCGCGGCAAAATTCGCCCCGGCCAAAGCGCTGTCGCGAAGGCGGTTGAGCAGCGCGATGGTTGAATCGTCGTCAGCGGAAGACTGTTGGATCGAGAAAAGAATATGGCGGGTATGGACCGACTCGCCGCGGCGCTCGATAAGCTGAATGATATGGTAGCCGTACGACGTTCTCACCGGTTTCGAAATTTCGCTGTCCTTCAGCGAGAACGCAGACTCCTCAAACCCTTTCTCGAAGACGCCGCGCCGGAACCAGCCGAGGTCGCCGCCGCCGCGCGCCGAACCCGGGTCGGAAGAGTAGCGTTTTGCAAAATCGGCAAAGTCTCCGCCGGCCTTGAGGCTATCCATCACCTTCAACGCTTTGGTGTAGACAGCTTCGACAACGGACGTATCGGGTTTCGGTTTGATGAAAATGTGGCTGAGCTCGTACTCCTTCGGGATGGTCGGAAGACTGTCTTTATGCGCTTCAAAAAACTGTTCCACCTCACGGCGCGTCACGGTAATGGACGCCTGGCGCGTTTGGCGGACCTTCTCCACCATCAGCTGGTTGCGGATCAGGTCGCGGAAATCTCGTTTCATCCTGCTGATCGGCATGTTGTAGATCTCTTCCAGGCGCTGTTCCGAACCCGCTTGCTGCGCAAGCATCTTGATCTGCCGATCAAGCCTGTCCGTCACTTCGTCGTTCGTCACAACCACACTGTCTTCGATCGCTTGCGCAAGGATCAGCTTTTCATTGATCAATCCGTCGAGCACCCGGTTTCGCAACTCGGGAGAATCGGGGTCGAGTTTATTCTGCATTGCCATCGACTGAATCGTCAAATTCAAATCGGACTGCGTAATGATCTCTTTTCCGACAATGGCAACGATCTTGTCGATCACCGTCTGGCCCGGGGCAAAGCTGCAGAAGAGCATCGCCATCGCCATGATGAGCGCAGCGGTGTTTCGTTTGTTCGTCATCCTCATCTTCATTTTTTTACTCGCCGGTATGCTGAGTGCTGTCGTGGTCGGCCGGAAGCCCCGGCAAATTGACCTGCACCGAATGTTTCTTTCTCATCCCTTCCAGGTATTGCGTGAATCGTTCCTGGCGATGCTGCATAAGAACCCTTCCGCGGATGGCATCCTCGACATAGTCGACCGGAGGGGTCGCTCCGCGCTGATAGGTTCCGATCGAGAGGATGACAAAATATCCCGCCGTCGTCTTCACGGGGAACGAAACTTCTCCCGGACCGAGCGCCGACGCGACCTTCCAGAGCTTTGCGGGAATCAAGGTCGATTGACTGTAGAAAGCGGAATCGGTTCTTGTGACAAGCGGAGAATGTCCGGATTTTGCCTCGGCCATCGCAGCTTCCCATCCCCCGCCCTCCAGCGCGGTCTCACGAAATGCGGCCGCAGGTTCACGGTCGGAAAACACGGCCATTGAGATCTCAACGAGGTCGTCGCGCAGAACGAATTCTTCGCTGTGGGTTTTAAAGTACTCCGCGATCTCCTCTTTTGACACGGATTGGGGCGTTTCGTTATAAACATTCTTCTCGAGCAGCGCGTTGATCGTGAGCTCCCGCTTTGCGCTTTCCAGGCTTCTCAGTACCTCGTCGGAACGGTCGAGTCCTTGCCGCTGCGCTTCTTGGTAGAGGAGTTCCTCATTCACCCATTGGCGGGCGAACATCCGTATCTGCATCTCGGATACGCCGCCGGCCGTATCAAGCTGCCGGCGGATCATCTCTGTCGTCAGCGCCTGATCATCTACCCGGGCCACTTCCTGCGCGTTCTCCGCCGGGCGTGAACACGACGCAAATATCAATGAAACGACGGCCGCAGCCGCGAAACCGATTCGATTCGGCATTGCATTTATTTTTTGGGCGATTGCTCCGGATTCACAAGTTCTTTATGAACCACCACCGGATATTTCTTGAGCAGCGACTCGTACCATTCATTTTCCAGGCGTTTCGATTCGGAATCTTGGTAAGCGCTCGCGAGCTCTGACCCTGCCTCGCTGAACGTCTTCTCCCCCGCCGGGACCTTCTCCAGGACCTTCACGATCGAGAAGCCGTTCTCGTACGGGAAGAACTCCGACATTTCGCCGACGTTCATGGTCCAGGCTTTTTGCGAAAGAGCGTTCGTCGTTACCGCCGTCAATCCCCAGACACCGTTCTTTTGTTTGGTCGCCTGCCGTGCGTTGAAGTTCGCGGCAACGGAGTCGAAGGGGAGCTTTTCCTTCTTCAGCAGGAAGGAGACAACCTTTGAAACGCTGTCCGTGGGAACAAAAATCTCCTGGAAGCTCACTCTGTCCGGCCATGTGAACATGGAGCGATTGTTGTTGAAAAATACGTGCAGGGCCGAATCGCCGAGTGTGATCTTGTTCCACACTTCGTTCTGCTCCGCCTTAAAAAGAACGCTTCCTTCCTCGTACTCTTTGATCGTTTTTTCGAATTCCGGATATTCCGGTTCCAGGCTCTCGGCCTTGTACGCAATGAGGAGGTCGCTCGATATCTTGTCGATGATTCGCGTGGTGGTGGCATGAACGCCAAGCGAGAGTCCCTGCAGCGTCTTGTCTTCTTTGACAAGATGGATGACCGAATCGACGGTTATTTTCTGCCCCGCAAAAGTGAACCAGACCTTTCCCCTGGCAGATGCGCTGAACGAGCTGTCCCACGTGTCGCTCATTGTGGTCTTCGTTGAATCGAGCGACGACGTCCAAGCATCATTCCCTGCGACCAGTTCGGCAAAATTATATTCTTTCTTCAGCTTCTCGACATACGCATTATACTCAGGCTGGAAGAAACGCTGCTGAAACGTATTTCTGAGGTCCTTCTCGCTGTTTTCGAACGACGGAACCGGCTTCACCTCCGTGACATAGATCAGGTGGAGGCCGAACTGGGATTTCACGATGGGAGATACTTCTCCCGGCTTCAGTTTGAACGCCGCATCGTCAAATTCCTTGACCGTCCTTCCCCGATCAATGAACCCGATATCGCCGCCGCGGTCTTTCGCCCTGTCCTCTGAAAAAGCCCGGGCCAGGTCGGCAAACTTCCCGCCATGCTTCAACGAATCGACGACAGTTTCCATATCCTTCATTGCTTTTGCGGAGTCCTGCGGCGTCGATTTCGGCGTCAGCCGCTTAAAAATATGGCTGACATGAACCGAGCCCGGGTTGGGCTGCCGGTCCGTGACCTTGATGATATGGTAGCCGAATTGCGTGCGGATAGGATATGGGATGACCGTGCCGGCCGGCGCGTTAAAAATTGCATCTTCAAATTCCGGCACCATCCGTCCGGCCACCGTAAAGTTCAGGTCTCCTTTATTGATCGCAACGGCCGGATCCTGGGAGTTGTTCAGCGCGAGCGTCTCGAACGGAACCCCGGCCTTCAACGAGTCGATGATTTTCATCGCCTTCTCGTAGAGTTTGAGCGTGTCCGCCGGGGTCGCCTTCGGCGCCATCTGCAGAAGAATGTGGCTGGAGCGTACTTCATAGAGCCGGCGGTCATACATGCGGCGGATCGCGGGCTGTGTGATCTTGTTCTCGATCAACATTGTCACCGCCAAATTTTTCTTGTAATCCTGAAGCTCGCTCTGTACGTCCGGAGAATTTTGGTACCCTTTGGCGTATGCGTCCTTGACTTTGAGTTTGAATTTCACATACAGATCCAGGAATTTCTCCCGGTCGTCGGCGGTCGCTTTTTGGCTGCTGTCCTTTCCGCCGTTGCTTTTTGCAAACATCGTGTTGAATTCATCAAGCATGATATTGTCCCCGCCGACCGTGGCAACGACAACGTTCTGCTGTGAGGCGCATCCTCCTAAAATCGCTGCAAGCGCGAATCCCGCTGCAAATAAATACGGCTGAAAACGATAACGCATTGGTAGAGACTCCTCTAATGACGAGCATTGGTGAAAAAATTCGGTGGTAACCTTAGAAAATAGCGATAAATCCTCTTACAATCAATGGATTTATCAGACTGGATCCCGCAAGTTTGGATGGAAATCGGGTTTCTTGCGGAGGTCTAGCCTCCTTTCAGGAGGCCGACGAGCTGTTTCACAAAGAAGGCCGTCGCTCCCCATACCGGCTCTTCCCAAACATCATACGAAAAGACTTCCACCTTCACACCATCCCGTTCCCGGAATTCCGAGCGCCGGAGCGATTCATCAAAAAATTTTTCGAGGGGGATCAAAATAACTTGCGCCACTTCGTCCCTGTTAATGTGAAGAGGGGGAAGATATTCTACGGCGCCGACGATCGGCGTTACGACGAACCTGCTCGGCGTTTGCAGGTCATCCACCGTTCCGATGATCTTGACCGCCGACGGAGGCAAACCTATTTCCTCGAACGATTCGCGCAATGCGGTATCGGACGCGGATGTGTCTGCCGGGTCGGCGGCTCCGCCTGGAAAAGAGATCTGCCCTTTATGGTGCTCGACTGCGTCGCTCCGCTTGGTAAAGAGGAGATCGAGGCCGTTGTCTCTTTGCACGATCGGCATCAGCACCGCCGATCTGGTAAACGGACTCTTTTCGATCGCCCGGCGGCGGTAGCCCGCCAGCTTCTCTTGAATAAATGCAATGGTAAGGGGGGAACGCTGGTTCATCGCACAATCATGATTTGGCATTTCTCGGTGGTGGCTTAAAGATACAACATATGATCCATATCACCAAACGCGGCACCGTGCTCGGGTATTTTTACCAAGCCTTAAACCAATGAGGCTTATCGTTGTCGTACTGTCAATCCCGAGCAGCCGGTTGTCCGGCTTGATCACGCGAAAGTTCAGAAGTGAAAATCAAATTATCATTCATTAAATGAGGATCGGAAAGATGGGGCTCCGTGATCTTGTGAAAAACAAATTCTCCGCCGTCGTTATTTTTGGTATGGTCGCCCTGGCGGCAGCGCTTGTCTCCGGCTGCAAGAAGAATGACAACGGCCCGCTGGGAACCGGTTCAACGGCTGCACCTTCGGCAGACGTTTCGGACGCGGCAGACGCCGTCTCCGACGCCCTCGCGAGCAACAACGGCGGCGCTATGGACCAGGTCAACGACGTTTTTGAAATTGCCGACGAAGTGGCGGTCGGCGGAGGCGTGTTAGGAAAAACTGACGCCGATACGACGATCAACGGAGCAGTGTACAATTCGACCACGATGTCGTGGGAGAAAACGGTCGTCAAAGGCGATTCTCTGTTGTATCCTGCGTACTACGGTTACTGGACGCGTATCTACTGGCTCCAATTCCGAGCGAACGGCGCACCGCAGGAATTCAGGAAAACGAACAACGTTGCCGCCGATACGATCCATCATCAGACCCTTGGCGGCAGCGGCCACTTCTGGACGCCGCGTCTTGTTCATCACCTTGCGGGTATCAGCAGCGATTGGATCGCCTCCGGGACCAACACCGATACCGTGACAATTAACGGCACCTACACATGGTCTGGTATCGACACCATTAAGACGACCGGCCGTGCCGGGAGAGTCCTGAACCGCACGATCGCGCTGACATTCAGCAACGTGAAAGGTCCCCGCGGACCTCGCGTTGCCCGTTCGGCTGAAACAAGCGGTACCATTGATGTCGTCTATACTGCGACCGTTCTTGTCCCGGGCAAGGCGCCGTACCAGGTCAACGAATCGTTTTCTATCGAGCTCGGCGGAGGCAATGCGACATTTTCCATCGAAGGAACAAAATTCGTTTCCGACCTGGCAACAGGAGTGCATTGATTTCCTCAACAACTGCCGCTGAAAAACAGAAGGACGAAGCGTGCTTCGTCCTTTTTATTTTCGCAGCTCTTTTCTTCTATTGACCATCGTTGTTGATGCCTGGTCGGTGGGCGTAAGAACGACTTGCTGGATGTTGACATGGGGCGGGCGCGTGGCGCAATAGAGGACGGCATCGGCAACGTCGTCCGGGGTAAGCGGGGTCATCCCCTCGTACGTTTTGCCTGCCCGCGAACTGTCGCCGTGAAAGCGAACGACGCTGAATTCCGTTTCGACCAATCCCGGGTCGACTGTGCTGACGCGAACGCCGGCTCCGTGAAAATCCATGCGCATGGTGTTCGTCAGCGCATTCACCGCCGCTTTCGTCGCGCAGTAAACATTTCCGTTCGGATAAAATTCAAAGCCCGCGATCGAGCCGATGTTGATGATATGCCCCTCCCTCCGTTCGATCATTCCCTTGGCGAGAGCGCGGGTGACATAGAGCAGCCCTTTGATGTTCGTGTCGATCATCTTCTCCCAGTCCTCGACATCCCCGTCCTGAATGGCCGACAATCCGCTGGCGAGTCCGGCGTTGTTGACGAGCACCGAGATATTTTTCCATTGCTCCGGCAGAGCGTTCAGCGCCGATTCAACCTCTCCTCTATTTCTCACGTCAAGCTGGAATGGGCGGATCTCAACTGAATATTTTTTTTGGAGTTTTTCGGCTATTGCGTCAAGCCGGTCCTTTCGGCGGGCGGCAAGGAGCAGCTTCGCCCCTTCATGTGCGAAACGATCCGCGCACGAACTTCCGATGCCGCTGCTGGCGCCGGTAATAAAAACGATCTTACTTTTCAAGGAGTACATTGTCGTTGTCAATTAAGGGTTATGGGTCAACAGCTACCATTTCATTCTTTCCCTGAGGGACGTGATATGCGCGACATGATGACGTCCGTGCCATGCATACAGTTGAAGGAGCCAATCGATGGTGCGGACGCCGTTTTCCGGATGGCGGAACGTGCGCGAAAAATCGGCAGGCTTCAGCGAACGAAGAAGCATCACCCACCGCTGATGAAGCGCTTCGAGCATGGTCAGCGACACTGTGATGGGGGCGGTCCGCGCATCGACAAGCTCGGCCCACAGGTCCTCTTCGTACGGTTTGATCGTCGGTTCGTTTTCCGTGAGCGCCAGCCGCAGCCGGATGTATGAGTTCATGTGGCTGTCGGGCATGTGGTGGACAACCTGGCGGACGGTCCAGCCGCCGTCGCGGTACGGCGTATCTAATTGCTGCTCGGACAACCCTTTCACCGCCGCGGCCAACGCCGCCGGCGTGTCGGCAATGCGCTGAATGAATTCCTTCCGCATGCTGTCGTCGGGGTGCTCTATCGCTTGCAGCTTTCCGATCGGATAACGCGGGTCTGGCATAGTGCTCCTTTACGAATGAGATAATGGAAGCCTGGTTTATCCCTGGGGGGTTCCCGACAGGTCCACCATGTTGGTGTCGGAATCCTTCAGATACGGCTTCAGCTGCGGGTTGTCGAGGCTTGACAGTTTCTTGACGATCTCCGCAATTCTGTTTCCATTTTCCGTTACGGTTCTCAGCTCTTTACGGATGCCGGCGATCGTATCGTTGTCGTCCTTCTTCTGAAGCACCTGCAGGACCAGCATCATGATGCCGAGCGGATTGTTGATCTCGTGGCCGAGCGTCAGCGCAAGTTCCGTAATCGCCTTTTGATGCTGGAGTTCGACGATCTCTTTTTGAAGAGCGTTGATGCGCAATCCCGCCTTTACGCGGGTAAGCAGCTCCCGGTCGTTGAAGGGTTTGGTGACGAAATCGTCCGCGCCGGTCTCGATGCCTTCGATTTTATCGTCCTGCGTATCGCGCGCCGTGAGGATGATGAAATAGGTAAAGCGCAGTTTATCATCCTGCTTGGCAAGCTTGCAGAATTCCAGGCCGTCCATTTTCGGCATCATCCAGTCGGAGATGATCAGGTCCGGAGCTTCCCTTTTTGCCAGCTCGAGGCCGCTCTCACCGTCGTCGGCGACAAAAACGGTGTAGCCCTGCGATGAAAATTTTTTCTGAAGGATCAGCCGGATGTACCGGTCGTCGTCAACGATGAGGATCTTTTCGGCCATAGTCGTTTTCGCTCCCTACACCGCAAACGGAAGTTTCGGCTCGACGAAAATGACTTTTTCTCTTTCGAGAATTACCGTCCCGGCCGGCGCCCCTTTCGGTTTCCGGACGAATTTCTTTTCCGCCATGGCAACCGGAACCGAGGAGGCATTTTTCATTTTGCTGTAGTATGCCGCGATCGACGCCGCCTGATGGATAGCCGTTTTAGACGGCTCGCCGTGCGCGCTGTGCACCTTTAACACGACATGAGAACCGCTGGAGCCGCGGCAATGGAACCAGAGGTCGTCGGGCTTTGCATACTTCGTCGTCAGCATATCGTTGTTCTCGCTGCTTTTTCCCGCAAGCACCTGAAACCCCCCTTCGACCGTGAAAATGCGAAACGGGGGAAGGTTCTCTTTTTCTTTTGCTGTCGCATAGCCAAGCCGTTGAAGATACGTTTTGTACGTCTGATGAAATTCCTTCAGCGATTCGCCCGAGGAAATCTCCGACACCTCGGCAATCAACATCCGCAGGCTTGACAAGCGTCCCTCAAGACTTTTCGACCGGGTGAGAGATTCCAGATGCGCTTCTTTTGCTTTCTTCGCTTTCTCAAAATACCGTTCGGCATTTCCTGCGGGACTTAACGACGGGTCCAGCGGAACGGAAATTTTTGAGGAAGACGAGTCGAATGATACCGTATCCTCCAGCGCCGCAGTTTTCATCCCTTTGCGGAGCTCGTGCAGATGTGCCGTGATCAGCTTCCCGAACAATTCGTACTCTTTTCTCCGGTCCTGTTCCGCAAGATCGATGGTGATTTTTGCCTGCGTTTGCGCCGCTTTTTTCTCTTCCTTTTCGAGCCAGGAGGAGATCTCCTCCTTCTCTTTGATGAACGCCGATGAGGCCCTCACCGTGCCTACAAACCGCTGAATGGCCGCCGTGACGGTCGGAAACGATTCATATTCGTGCTCTTCATAGCTCCGCAAGGGGATCAGCGAAAAGCAGACCGGAGCTTCATGTTCGTAATAGATTCGCGCCTGTCCGCTTGCCGTTGGTGCGGCGGCATCTTCAATGATCCTGGATGATTCACTAAACACTTTTTTCAGTTCACGGTCTGTGACCAGAGACAAGGATGCGGAGGGGGCAACGTTCGCCCTGAACAGGATTTCTTTTGCCAGCGTCGAACCGAGTACCGGCACCCCTCTTTTCAAGGATTGGAAAATGCTCTCTCCGTTCGCCGTGCGGAGAGCTTCGACAAAGGTATTCTCGTCTTTCATGAACCGCTGATATTCCGGCGTTCCATGCGCTTCCCGGCGGTTGATCCGGTTCCCCGCCAGCTCTTTTTTTTTCAAGAACGCATCGATGACGATTTCGGATGCGGCGGATGATGCCTTCTCTTCCTTCAACAAAAGGACGTTGGCACGGGAGCCGAACATCTCGCACATCAAGCTCAGGCCTCCTTCAAGAACGATGAAAATAATTCTATCGTCATGATCGCATGCGACGTCGAGTATTTTTTTTCCCGACGCATCCGGAAATAGATCGATCGAGTTTTTTCGCGCTCGGAAATTTCCTTCACGAGCAGAGAGATAATTTTCGGACGGCACGCATGAGACGATGATCGTCGTGACCGTCGGTACGTCAACGGCAATGCACAGTTGTTGTTTGTGCTGTGAGTAAATTTCGGAGATGCGGCGGCCGACACTTTGCTGGTGGATCAACCGAGATACATTGAGAAGGGTAAAGTAATTACTGAGCATTTCCGGTTATCCACATGTTGTGCAAAAATATATCAAAAAACGCTGCAAAAGCAAAATTGTGCTGAATAACTTGTGGATAAGTACGTGCTTAATCTGTCGAGAACTTTTCCTTGCCTGCCAGAGCGATTTTTCGTACTTTGAGTGTGAAACCACAAATTTATCGCCCGGACGCAGATGATCCAAAGTATGACAGGATACGGCAGGGGGGAGTGTTCTCTCAATGGCGTATCCGCGCTGGTAGAACTGAGAAGCGTCAACAGCCGTTTTTTTGAATTGAATGCTCGTCTCCCCCGTTCGCTTTCGCTGCGGGAAAGCGAGATCAAGGAGGTCGTCCGGGCAAAAGTGGTGCGTGGAAAAATTTCGCTCACAGCAACGCTTCAGAACGATGCGAACGGCAAGTTCCCGCTCACCGTCAATGTCGCCGCGGCGAGATCGTACTATAAACTGCTGAGCCAGCTTCGCAAATCGCTCAAGCTCAAAGAAAAAGTCGGCCTCGACCACATCCTGAAATTCTCGGAGATCTTTGAAGGAGGGGTCGATGAAGAGGCGGCGAGCTTCGAATGGGAAGCATTCCAGGACGCGCTGCAGCGCGCCCTCAAAGAGCTCCAAACGATGCGGGTCAACGAGGGGGAAGAAATCTCCAAAGACATGATCGCCCGCGTCGGGCAGATCCAGCAGCGGCTGGAGAGCATTGAAGCAAGTTCCAGGGAAAGGATACCCGAGGAGCGTACGCGCCTGCACGAACGCATTGCGCAATTGCTGGGAGACAAAAATATTGTCGATTCCCAGCGCCTTGAGCTTGAAATAGCGCTCCTGGCAGACAAGCTCGATGTGACGGAGGAATGCGTCCGCTTCCGTTCGCACAATAAATTTTTTCTCGACGCCCTCCGAAACGACGAGGCGGCCGGCCGCAAGCTTAATTTTTTGATCCAGGAAATGAACCGGGAAGCCAACACGATCGGATCAAAATCGAACGACACCGGCATCGCGCATCATATCGTCGCGATCAAGGAAGAGCTGGAAAAGATCCGGGAGCAGCTGCAGAATATCGAATAATGTTCGCCTGCCGCATCATTGTTGAATGAAAAATCCGAAACTTTTTGTCGTCTCGGCCCCGAGCGGCGGCGGCAAGACAACGATCGTCAAAGCGATTCTGGAGCACCATCCCGAGTTCGAGTTCTCGGTCTCGGCAACGACAAGGCCGAAGCGCGCAAACGAGGAGCACGGCAAAGACTATTTCTTCCTTCGCAAGGAAGAATTTGAACGATTGATCCAGAAGGGCGCGCTTGTCGAACACGAGCAGATCTACGGCAATTACTACGGCACGCTGAAGAGCGAGGTCGACCGTGCGCTCACAAACGGCCGTTGCATGGTTTTCGATGTGGATGTCAAAGGAGGGCTGTCGATAAAAAGATTATACGGCCCGGAGTCGGCGCTGATCTTTATCGAGCCGCCGAGCATCGCCGTCCTCGAACAGCGGCTGCGGGACAGAAAGACCGAAGACGAACGAGCGTTCCAAAAGCGGATGGCCCGCGTCGCAACGGAGCTGGAGATCGGCAAACAATTTGACTACAGGGTCGTCAACGACGAACTCCCGAGGGCGATCGGCGAGGTCGAAGAAATTATTCTAAAGCAACTTACACAATCACCATAAGAGGATTTCATGGCAATCAAACCGCTGGAAATACACACGCTTGAGTCGAAAGCGGCGAACGTCTACGAGGCGATCGTCGTCCTCTCGAAGCGTGCGCGCCAGATCAACGAAGAGACGAAGCTCGAGTTCAATCAACGCATTGAAACGATCGCCGCTATCCCGACGACGACCAACGGCGACGAAGAAGAGATGGATGCAAATCCGGACCAGCTGAAAATCAGCCTCGAGTTCGAGAAACGTGCGAAACCGACGGAGCAGGCGATCGGCGAGTTGTTGTCGGACAAGCTGGAGTTCAGGTATAAAGAGGAAGAGGAAAAGAAAGAACCGGCAGCCTAAGCAGGCGCAGGACCCCGTGCTCAAAAATAAAAAAATACTGCTCGGCGTGACGGGGGGGATTTCGGCGTACAAGATGTGCACCGTTGTCCGCCTCATGAAAAGAGCCGGCGCCGGCGTCCGTGTGCTGATGACGCGGTCGGCAACGCAGTTCGTCGCTCCGCTGACCTTTTCAACACTGTCGCAGGAAGAGGTGATCACCTCGTTATGGCCGGAAAGCACCGGCGCGTCAACGCATGCCGGCGTCGAGCACATCAACCTCGGCCTGTGGGCCGATGCGATGCTCATCGCCCCGGCGACGGCAAACATCGTCGCTAAAATCGCCCACGGCATCGCCGACGATGTCGTCTCGTCGACCGTGCTCGCTCTCCGCTCGCCGCTGCTCATTGCACCGGCAATGGACGTCGACATGTACCTCAACGAGGCAACACAGAAAAATTTAACGACGCTTCGCGAGCGGGGACATCATATTCTGAACCCGGTTGAAGGAGAGCTGGCAAGCGGACTCGTCGGGCCCGGACGATTGCCGGAGCCCGAGGCGATCATGGCGTTTGTCGAGTCGGTCATCGAGAAAACTCCGCTCGACCTTAAAAAGAAAAGAATCCTCGTCACCGCGGGGCCGACCCATGAACCGATCGACCCGGTTCGCTTCATCGGCAACCGGTCCTCCGGCAAAATGGGGTTCGCGATCGCCAACGCGGCTGCGCAGCGGGGAGCCGAGGTCACGCTTATCAGCGGACCGGTATCGCTCGGCACGCCGAAAAATGTTTCCCGCATTGACGTAGAAACTGCTTCACAAATGCTCGAGGCGGTCACGAAACTTGCAAAAAAATCGGACGCGGTCATCATGTCCGCCGCCGTTGCAGATTATGCTCCAAAAAATCCGGCCGCGAACAAAATCAAAAAGAGCGATGCTGCGGGGGGCTTGACGCTTGAACTGCGGCAAAACGCCGATATTCTTCAAACACTGGGGGCAAAAAAGAACGGCGCGGTGCTGGTCGGGTTCGCGCTGGAAACAGAGAATGAGGTCAAAAACGCCACGGAAAAACTCCGAAAGAAAAACCTCGACCTCATCGTTCTCAACAGCACGCGGGACGAGGGTTCGGCGTTCGGTGCGGATACAAATGTCGTCACCATCATCGGCAAAGACGGCAGGACGCAGAAGCTTCCCAAGATGGCGAAGTTTGATGTTGCGGTTGAAATTCTCAACCGGGTAGCAGCATTGTTCTAACGAATTTTTCAAAAAAGGGGGATGCTTCTGTTGGTAAGCGTCCCTTTCAATCGAATCCTGTCATGTCCGATCTTCATCCCTCATCTCCCCGGCAAGGGGATGAGCCTGTAGCTCAAGAAATTTCCCGGCTTATTTCCGGCATTCGAAACTTCCTTATGCAAGAGCAGGACCTCTTCGGAAATACCATATATCCGTCGGCTGAGCAGGGAGCTCACTCCAAGGAGGGGAAGGAGAGGTCGCTCGGCGGTTATCCTGCCGAACCATGGGCGAACGCATCGTCGCTGAACGATTTGAACTCGATGATCTGCGAATGCCAAAAATGCCCTCTCGGCGCCACACGGACCAAGTTCGTCTTTGGCGTCGGCAATCCAAACGCAGAACTTGTTTTGATCGGCGAGGCGCCGGGAGCCGATGAAGACGCAAAGGGAGAACCGTTTGTCGGGCGCGCAGGCCAGCTGCTGAACAAGATCCTCGAAGCGGTCCACTTCAAGCGCGAGGACGTCTACATCTGCAATATCCTCAAGTGCCGTCCGCCGAACAACCGCGATCCGCTGCCGGAAGAGGTCCGCGAATGCGAACCGTATCTCTGGAAACAGCTCGAGATCATTAAGCCGAAGATCATCCTGTGCCTGGGACGCATCTCCGCGCAGGTGCTGCTGAAGACGACCGATTCGCTGACCTCGCTCCGGGCGAACGTGCACGACTACCGTGGTATTCCGTTGATGGTAACGTACCATCCGGCCGCATTGCTCCGCAATCCCAACTGGAAGCGACCGACGTGGGAAGACGTGCAGCGGTTGCGAAAAATGTATGATGAACTGAAAAAATAATCAGGCGTTGTAGACTTTTGATTTACGAGATGAAGTTTTGCAAGCGCTCCGTAGAGTTTTTTGATTTTATCTTTTCATTGTTCCCTTTTCATTCTTAATCTTTTCCATGGCTGAAATTCTCCGACATACTCCTTCTCCGACCGAGACCACTTCGGAAGGAAGGGTTCCGCCCCAAGCGATGGATATCGAGATGGCGGTATTGGGAGCGATGCTTCTGGAGAAAGAGGCGATCTCGAAGACGGTCGAAATACTCGACGAGACGGCATTCTACAAGCCGGTCCATCAAAGCATCTTCAAGGCGATGATCGCGCTTTTCGAGAAGAATGAGGCGGTTGACTCGATTACGATCGTCGAAGAATTGCGCCGCCGCGGACAACTCGATGAGATCGGCGGCCCCGTTTACATTTCCGAGCTTACCATGCGGGTCACCTCCGCCGCGAACGTCGAGTATCACGCAAAAATTGTCCTTGAAAAGGCCCTCCTTCGCAACCTCATTTCAGCGAGCTCCGAGGTCACCAGCCGCGCGTTCAACGAAACGGAGGACGCGCTCGATCTGCTCGACGAAGCCGAGCAGAAGATCTTTCAGATCTCCGAAAAGAGGATGAAGAAAAGTTTTCTCTCCATGCGGGACGCGGTCTACAATACCATGGAGATGCTGGAAAGCATCCACGGGAAGCACAGCGGCGTCACAGGGGCGCCGTCGGGGTTTTCTTTGCTCGACAATCTTACCGGAGGGTTCCAGCCGTCCGACCTCGTTATCGTCGCAGGCAGGCCCAGCATGGGGAAGACGGCGTTCGTTCTTTCCGTCGCGCGTAATGCGGCCATCGACCACAACATCCCGGTCGGCTTCTTCAGCCTCGAAATGTCTTCCCAGCAGCTCGTGCTCCGGTTGATCTGCGCCGAGGCGCGGGTCGATGCTCACAGCGTGCGGACCGGAAGACTGCCCGACGACCAGTGGCGAAAACTCAGCACGCAGATCGGCAAGCTTCACGCGGCGAAAATCTTTATCGACGACACGCCTGCGCTCGGAATTCTTGAGCTTCGCGCAAAAGCGCGCCGGCTGAAAGTCGAACACAACATCGGCATGGTCATCGTCGATTATCTTCAGCTGATGCAGGGACCGAAATCCGCCCAGAGCCGCGAGCAGGAAATATCCATGATCTCCCGCTCGCTCAAGGCGCTCGCAAAAGAGCTTAACATCCCCGTTCTTGCGCTTTCGCAGCTGAACCGCGCCGTGGAAGCCCGGAGCGATAAGCGTCCCGTCCTCGCCGACCTCCGTGAATCGGGGGCCATCGAACAGGACGCCGACGTCGTGCTTTTCGTGCATCGGCCGGAAATGTACGGCATCAAGCTCGAGGGGGACAAATCCGTCGAAAACATTGCGGACATTCTCATCGGAAAGCAGCGCAACGGCCCGACCGGCGATGTTCAGCTCTCGTTCATCAAACAATACGCCCGTTTTGAAAATCTGGCGCTGACGACGTTCGATGACTATGCACCGGCTCCGTCCGGCGACACTCCGTTTTAACCCGCCTCCCCGAATTTTGTGAACCGCCGCGAATTCATAAGCCGCACAGCCCTTTCAGCTCTTCTTCCCCTTCTTCCGTCAAATTCCGGCAAGGCGGACGCCCCCTCGCTCTTGTCGATGTTCGAAGAGACCGACGAATCCATCTGTAAATCAAAATTCGACCTTGCGCTCTCCGAAGAACTCGTGGAAAAGCCGATCAATGAAGTGATCGTGGCGATCGGAAGGTCGTTCATCGGGACGGACTATGCTGCGCATTCGCTCGAAGAGGAAGGGGCAGAACATCTCGTCATCAATATGCGCGTCCTTGACTGTGTTTCTTTCTACGAAAATTCCCTGGCCCTCGCCCGCTGCATCAAGCTGAAAAAATTTTCCTTCGAGGACTATAAGGCTCAGCTTCAGTTCATCAGGTACCGCGGCGGCATCATCAACGGATACCCGAGCCGGCTTCACTATACCGTCGACTATTGGTTCGATAACGAAAAGAAAGGCGTTCTAAAGGTTGTGACGGAGGAATTGGCAGACAAAAAAAGCCTACGCCCGATTCCGACACCGGTCAATTTTATGACCTCTCACCGAAAACTGTATCGACAGCTTTCGAACGACTCCTTTTTTAAGGAGATGGTGCGTCTCGAAGAAGAGATCGGAAAACGTGAAGCGTTTTACATTCCCAAGGAATATGTACGGATAAGTGAGGAGAGGATTAAAACCGGGTCGTTGATAGGCATGACAACGACAACGCCGGGGCTCGACATTTCACACACTGGGATTGCGGTGAGGATGGAGAACGGGGAGCTTCATCTTATGCACGCCCCCGATGTCGGATTTCAGGTTCAGATCACGGAATCGCCCCTCCATGAGTACCTGAACCATCATCCGAAACAGACTGGAATCATCGTCGCCGAAGCCTTGGAACCCCGGTAGACGTTCGAGCTATTTTCCGGTCAATCTTTTAAGCGTCGCGATATTTTCCACGTCTTCGTGAAGGTCTTTCGATTTCGGCGTTTCGAGGATCTTGGGGATATGCTGAAACCGCTCATCGTTCATCAAAAAAGAAAAGCCCGCCAGCCCGATCTTCCCTTTGCCGATGTGCTCATGTCTGTCGCCGTGAGATCCGAATTCTTTCTTTGAATCATTGCAATGGAAGGCGGCCAGCCGCTTCAAACCGACGGTCTCGTCGAACTCTTTCATCGTTTTTGCATACCCATGTTCCGTACGGATATCATACCCGGCGGCAAAAATATGGCACGTATCGATGCATGCCGCCATTCGTTGCGGCTCATCGACACCGTTGATGATCTTTTCAAGATGCTCAAACTTATACCCGACTGCCGTCCCCTGTCCGGCGCTTGTCTCGACGACGCTTAACACCCTGAAGCCTTTTGTTTTTTCGTGTGCAATGTTAAGACTTTCGATGATCCTTTTGAGCCCGTCTTCTTCCCCCGCACCGCCATGAGCCCCAGGGTGAAAATTCAAAAGCTGGATACCAAGCTGCTCGCACCGTGTCAATTCGTCGACAAAGGCCGCGCGCGACCTCGCGAGAGTGTCGCTGTTGACGGCGCAGAGGTTGATGAGGTATGAATCATGCGCCACGACCGGCGCGATGGTTGCTTCCGCAATTTTCCTTTTGTAGTTTTCCACCTCGACGTCCGTCAGCGGTTTTGCGTTCCACTGGTTGTTGTTCTTTGTGAACACCTGGAGCGCGGTGCATCCGATCGACGTCGCCCGGTCAACGGCAGTATGCACTCCGCCGCTGATCGACATATGAGCGCCAAGAAGAATCTGCGGTTGCGTAGAATTCACTCTAGAAACGTGTTGATTGGTACGATGAGTTTCCCTGTGTTGAATATAAAAGATTTTACGGTCGAATGGTAGTGTGACCGTGATAAATTCTCCCGCTGGAAATCTTCATCGTCCAGCATTTATTCAACGACCGTATCGACCGACAGGAAAGGACAATGTATGCCCCTTAAAATTCGCCGAGCCACTGCTGCGGATGCAAAAGCCATCGCGGGGTTCAATTCCGCACTGGCGTTGGAAACTGAGCATCTGGAACTGGAGCACAAGCGGCTGCTGCGCGGTGTTCTCTCACTGTTGAACGACCCTTCAAAGGGGTACTACATCCTCGCCGAGGTTGACGGTGCGATCGCCGGGCAGCTTATGATCACCTTTGAATGGAGCGATTGGCGCGCGGCGACATTCTGGTGGGTGCAGAGTGTCTATGTTGCTCCCGAATTTCGCAGCGCCGGAGTCTTCACCCGGCTTTTTCAGTATATTGAAAATGCCGCGCGGAAAAAGAAGTCCGTCTGCGGAATACGGCTCTACGTCGAGCACAACAACAACCGCGCGATGCAAGCCTACGAACGCCTTGGAATGAAGAAAGCGAATTACGGCCTCTACGAGATCGACTTTGTTATCAAACGATCTTGAATAACCAGGAATGAACAACGGGCCTTTTCGTTCGATTGTCCATATTCCATGTTGCCTCTTCCATTTTACGCCCCCCTACTCTTCCCATCTCTTGACGATCGTCATATTCTGATGATTGCAGATTGTCTGCCCTTCGGGGGTGAAGAGAAAATCCAGCCTGTTTTTGTAAAACTCGGTGATCCGTCCGCGGACCATTTTCATGGTGCTGTTCATGAAACCGTTCTGCTCGGTGAACCCCTCCCCCAGCACTGCGACCGCCGACGGAAGCCACCTCGACGGAAACATTCCGGCATGCCCGCCGCCGTCACGGTACGCATCGATTTCGGATTCAAGCATGTGCAGGACCGCCTCTTGTCCTTCAGTGCTACGACAGGAAAGTTGTTTCTCCTTCAACCACTGCAGGCAATTGTCGCGGTTCGGCACGACAAGTCCGACGGTATAGGGGGATTGGTTATTATAAAGAAGGATTTGTTCTATGAAGCGCGAATAACCGGCAACCGTTTCTTCTATTCCTTCCGGACTGTATTTCTCTCCGTCGTTCGCGATCAACAAACTTTTATTTCGCCCCAGGACGTACAAGAAACCGTCTTCATCAAGGTAGCCAAGGTCGCCGGTGTACAGCCAGCCCTCGCGGATCGTTTCTCGCGTTGCCTTTTCATTCTTCCAGTATCCGGCCATGACGTTTTCCCCTTTGACGACGATTTCGCCGCGCTGCCCGACGGGAAGCGCATTTCCCTTGTCGTCGCAAATTTTCAATTCGAGGTTCGGAACAACGCTTCCGGAAGAGCCGAGTTTGTGTTTTTGAGGGACATTCGCGGAAATAACCGGGGAGGACTCTGATAGTCCGTACCCCTGGTACATCGGTATTCCGATCGCGTAAAAAAATCGCTGCAGCTCGATGTCGAGAAGCGCTCCCCCTCCGATGAAGAACTCCAGCCTGCCGCCGAAATTTTCCCGTATTCTGCTGAAAAGGATCTTATCGAAGATCATGTACAGCGGCTTCTTCAAAATGCGCAGACCTTTTCCCCTGTTCCAGCCGTTGCCGTTATAGTCGTACGCGACCTCCAGCGCTTTCTTAAAGAGTTTTTCAACCTTCGGCCCCTTTTCTTTGATGCCGTTCTCAATATTTTTCCGGAAATTTTTCGCCAGCGTCGGCACGCTCAGAAGGAACGTTGGTTTCGATTCTTTGATGTTGGTCGGAATATTTTTCAGCGACTCCATCGCCGTCTTGCCTGTCTGCACCGAGGCCATGCTCGCCCCGTTTTTCATCAGCGTATAAATCCCTGCAGTATGGGCAAAACAATGGTCCCACGGAAGGATCAAAAGCGAACAATAGTGCTGGGGAATCTTCAGGAGCCCGGAAGCTTGCTCAACGTTGGATGTGTAATTGCGGTGGGTGAGGATGATTCCCTTGGGGTCGGCGGTGGTTCCGGAGGTGTAGCAAATATTTGCGGGATCGCCCTCAAGAAGCGACTCCCATGCAATCCGGAAGGAATCGGCATCCCCATCGAGATACCGTTGTCCCGTTTCGTACAATTCTTCAAGGGGTATCTCATCGTCGTCGTACTTTTCTGCCTGATCGAGGAGGATTATTTTCTCAAGGTCCGGCAAATCGCTTTTGAGCTGTTTGATCTTGCACGCCTGGGTTGCCGATACGATCGCCATCCGGCAGCCGGAATGGGCGAGCCGAAATTTCAGCTCCGGCTGCTCGTTCAGTTTCACCGACAGCGGCACATTCACCGCGCCGGTATAGAGAATGCCGAGTTCGCTGATCACCCAATCGTTTCTTCCCTCGGCGATCAGTGCGATCCTGTCCCCCTTTTTAACGCCGAAGCTCAATAAGCCGGCGGCGAAGTCATGGACATGGCTGCGCGTTTGAAGGTATGTCATCCCCTTATAGACATCGTCCTTCTTCTCCCATAAGAGAATGTTCGTGCGAAATTTTTCGACGCTTGTCTCGAAAAGGCGCGGGATCGTTCGCTGCATTATTGTTCTGGCTTTAAGAATCTCTTAGTACCTCTGCGGTGCGGTTTTAGAAAGGGGAGCTGCCGCCGTAGACAGAAGAAGTTTTTCCGGAGAACGGTCATCGACGATACGTCGACGCATGGGAGAAAATTCCCCCCGCAGTCTCCTTCCATGGCGGCGCTCGCCTCATTGCGGGGGTTCGTCGTTCCTGATCGGCGCAATAATTAACGATAGCCGCCCCTGGATCCGCCCCGCTCTTCTCTGGGCCGAGCTTCATTCACCGTCAGTTTTCTTCCTTTCAGTTCCTTGCCGTTCAGTCCTGCAATGGCCGCATCAGCTTCAGCTTTCGCCGGCATCTCGACAAAGCAGAAGCCCTTGGGCTGACGGGTCATCCTGTCCATGATAACATGGACCGACTCAACTTGACCGAACGCCTGAAATGCCTGACGTACATCGTCTTCGCTCGCATCGCGAGACAGGTTTCCAACAAAAATATTCACAGTATTCTCCTTGATGATTGTTGATAGGGATCCAGCGCTTGAATTACACTCCTCAGAACACGCTCACTTTGACATACTTGGATGGATTTTCACGCAAATCCTTCACAAGCAGATTAAGGTTCGACGCGAGGCTGTCGATGTCGTTATACAATTTTTCTTCCTGCACAAGCTTGCCGATCGTTCCCTGCCCTCGTTCGATTTTACGAAGGACAACGTCGAGCGATTGTGTCGTCGATTTAAGATTTTCCGACGCTTGCTGGAGGTTATTCGTCACCTCGCGGATCGCCGCCATGCTTGTATCGACATTATTCCGCTGGGCAAGCGCGATGGTATCGAGGCTCACCGCAAATCGGGATAGATTCGCGGAGAACACGCCAAAATTTCCGATCGCGAAATCCAGGCGCTGCCCTTCATCGTGAATGATCCGCTCAAGCTCGGCGGATGAACGATTGACGTCCGCAAGAATGCCCTGGATGTTCCCGCGTGTTTTCTCGTCGAATGTCGTATTGACCCGTTCGAGGATGCCGAGCACGTTTGACGAGATCGGCGCAAGTGTTGAAGTCAGCTCGGTCAGGTCGGCTTCGTACGATCCGGTCAGCGTGTCGCCGCTGTGAAGCACCGCCGGCTCCAACCCTGGCGTGATCGCGATCAGTTTTCCCCCCATCAGGCTGGAGCTCTTGATATACGCCTTCGAATCGACGGGAAACTGCACTTTGTTCTGGATCTGTACTTTCACCGCGATGGCATTCCCGACGAGCTTCATTTCCTCGACTTTGCCGACCGAAAGGCCGGCGATCGTTATCGGATCCCCTTCCTGAAGGCCGTTGACGTTGTTGTAAAAAATCGTGAGCGTGTATTCGCGTTTTTGGAAATCGACGCCGCGAAGATAGATCACTCCTCCCACAAAGACCACCACCGCTGCGAAAATCACCATGCCGAGTTTAATTTCGTTGCTGAGCTTCATGAGCGATGTCCTTCTGCCATTGGCAAAGAACTGTTGATGTATTTTCGGACTTCTTCGTCCCCGCTGTTCTGAATGTCGTCGCGGGTACCGGTCATGAGTGTCGCGCCGTTTTCGAGCACGGCGAACCGGTCCCCCACGACAAACGCGCTGTGAATGTCGTGCGTCACTACGACCGATGTGATCCCGAGCTTCATTCTCATGTCTTTGATGAGAAGGTTGATCCCGTCGGCAGTTTCCATGTCGAGGCCGGTGGTCGGTTCGTCGTACAGGACGTACCGCGGCGTCAATGCGATCGCCCTTGCCAGGCCGACGCGCTTCTTCATCCCCCCGCTCAACGATGACGGCATCACGTGCTCCACGTTATCGAGCCCGACGACATGCAGGGCGTACTGGAGGCTTTCCTTGATTTCCTTGTCCGTCCATCCGGTGTGACGGCGAAGCGAGAGTGCGATATTCTCGCCGACGGTCATCGAGTCGAACAGCGCGGCTCCTTGGAACAGAAACCCGAACTTGAACCTCAGCGCCCTCAGTTCTTTGTAGGTCATCGTCGTTACATCTTTGCCGTCAACCTCGATCGATCCCGCATCGGGCTTGATGAGGCCGATGATCATTTTCAGCAGGACGCTTTTCCCTCCGCCGCTGCGTCCCAGCACCACGGTCGTTTCCTTGTTCGACACATCGAACGTCACCCCGCGCAGCACCTGTTTCTCCCCGAACTTCTTCCAGATATTTTTGATGCGGATCATCCGGCGAACGGGGGAAGAACGTGTGAATGAAAAATCATCGGTGCCTCTCTCATTGCCTGCCTCAGTTTCACAGCAGTACTGACGCAAGAATGAAATCCATGACCACCACGGCAAGGCACGTCAGCACGACGGTCCGCATCGTCGCCTTGCCGACCCCTTCAGACCCTCCTTCAACAAAATATCCCTGATAGCATGCGACCGAGGTGATGGTGAAGCCGAAGAAATTCGCTTTGATAATGCCGAAGACGGCATCCCAGGTTTCAAAAGAATTTTTCATCCCTTTGATGAACGCCTCCGCGGGGATGTTCGCTACGGCGACGGACCCGATCAACCCGCCGAGAATCGCAACAAGATCGCCAAAGATGATCAGAATGGGAAACATCATCATGCCGGCGATCACGCGCGGCGTAACGAGGTATGAAATTGAATCGAACGCCAGCGCTTCCAGCGCATCGACCTGTTCTGTCACGCGCATCGTGCCGAGCTCGGCGGTGATCGTCGCGCCGACCTTTCCTGCGAGAACGAGAGCGGTCATGAGCGGCGTCAGCTCGAGGAGGACCGATTTCACGACGAGGCTGCCGACCACGGCGCGCGGGATCCAGTCATATAACTGGTAGGCGGACTGGACGGCGGTGACCATCCCGACGAACGCGCTGACAAAGACGACGATCGGGATGGAGTCGTTTCCGATGCTCACCATTTGCTGGTAGATGTTCCTGGAGTATTCTTTTGCGTTGTGAATGTTGCGAAGCGTCCACCACATCAGGGCACAATACTTGCCGAGGTGCCCGAAAAATTTGCTGCTATGTTCCCCTATGAACGCAAAGAATGTAAAGCGGCGGTCATCAACAATTCCGGGATCTATTTCCGCCATGTGCGCGGCTGTCGAAAATGACACTCTCAGTGTGGAAGGTCTTTGATGCTGCGGTAAATATTGAAAAATGCCCCGTGAAAATCAAGGAGAAGGGCAGAAACAACGAAGCGGCGATTGTTTCGAACAATCACCGCTTCGGTTCTTTCGTTTTGACGATGCCTTATTGCTCTTTCTCGAACGTGTACGAGCTCACGCGGATATCGAATGTTTGTCCGGGACGATAATGGTGTTCGTGCGGTCCGGGGAGCGGCCGGAGTACCTCGACCGTCGCCCAGCATCCCATAACGTTATGCACGCGCGCTTCGTACAGCGGGGTGCCGTCCAGGATGCACTCGTATTTCTTCCCCGGTGTCGGCGCTTCCACCGCTGAATGTGTATGTCTGCTTTCTGTTATCATGATATCCGCCGCGGTTTTACGTTCATCATGGTACCGGCGGTTTCGGCGTCTGTTTCATTCTCCGGTACAACAGCAGGAGAACGACGAGGACGACGAGCGCGATGATGATATACAACAGCGTATGTCCGGGTTCGACGGATGAACGCCACACGTCGACCTTGGCTTTGATCTGGCCGAACTGCGCGTCGGTCACGATGGAATTATTCTGGAGGAGCGGCGCCCACGTCGGCATCAGCTCGCCGTTCCAGACGCTGTCCACAAATACCGAGTAGATGTCGTGGCGCGTCGCTTCCGTCCGCTGATTGTTGTTCTGGATCTCGTCGTCGATAAACCCGATGACGTTCGCGACGAACTCGTTGCCGTTGTTGAACGGCTTCACGGTCAGGTTATGCTTCGTAAAGATCCCGTTGAGTGACTTCCACAGCGTCGCATCGACCTTGGAACCCCACGCGGCGAGCATGGTGTCGATCGTATTGATCTCCTTCGCGCGGTCTTTTTGCGCGACATAAATTGCAGCAAGCTTTGGACCGAGGCCTTTCCATTCCGCCGCAAATTTCTTCTGCTCGCCGACGATCGTCGCGAGGTCTTTACCCGTCAACGCCGTCGACTCCAGGAATGCAACGTTGTCGACGATCGATTTCTTGATATTGCCGATCACGCTATTGCGCTCGATGTGCGAAGCCACTTTCTGCTTTTCGACGTCCTTCAGCGCGTCAACATTTTTGTCGTACTGCATGAAGATGCTGTCGACCATGGCAAAGATCATCTTGTCCCTGTCGGCAATGTTGGACCGAAGCTTCGTCACGAGGGCGTTGAGCGAGTCGACCGTTTTTTGATCCTGCACTTTCGACGCTCTCAGTTCCTGGATCTCTTTCAGCAGCGAGCCGTTCTCGTTGCTCAGCTTTTCCACTTCAGCGGAAAGCTCTTTCACCTGAGTCTCCAGCGCGGCGATCTTCGAGACGGCTTCCTGGATAATGCCGAGTTTATTCTGCGCATACGCCAGCTGGCCGTGCACCATTTCGACCTTCTTCTGGAAATCGTCCGGGTACAGCGTTTTATCGAGGAGGGCTTTGTACGGCTCGTATTCTTTTTCGAGCGCGTCGATGTTCACGCTGATTTCCGCGCACTCCTGAACGGTCTGGGCCGTTTCAATGGCCTTTGTCAGCTCTTTGTACTTCTTGTTGAACGTTTGAGATATCTCATAATCGGATTGTTCCTGCGCGAACGAGAGCGCGCAGGCCATCGCCACGGTCAACGCCAGAATGACGCTCAGTCGTTTCGTTTTCATTTTTGACCTCCTTGCTCGATGCCGCTCTTTGTCAGAAGTATCGGTTTGTCCTTGCCGTTGAGGAGATGGATGGCGGCTCCGCCTTTCGAAGCGGCGTTAAAGGCCGGCGACGTCAGCCCCGTTTCGGAGACCGGTATTTTCTTTTCCAGCTTCAGTTTTCCCTCATCCGGCGCAAAGACATACACGTTCTTGAATTTCGCCGCCGTCATGAAGTAGTAGCCGTCCATATCCCGGATCATGCGGAGCTCAACACCCTCCACGTGCACCGAGTCCTTGGTCTCTTCGAACAACAGCGGTTTGACGTTGAACGATATGAAATAACGGGCTTCTTCGACGTTCCCTTTTCCGTCAACGGAAAGAACGCTCTCGACCGGCCATTGGTAATGCACCGGCGCCAGCGTCAGCGACGAGCAGCCGAACGCCGCGAAGCAAAGGATAAAGCAAGACAAAACGAAAAGAGGTTTCATGCTGGCTCCTTACTGATTGATAGATGGTAATGAAGTTTGGCGAAGGGGTGATGAATAAATTCCCACCAATGTAGTGAAGCGTGCCCTGAGATGCAAGGTGAACGGTCCACTGCTGTGATTCGCGGCAAAGGAATCCTACTTTTTCTTCTTTGCCGGTTTGGTTATGGGCCGGCTTCCTCTCTCGCTGAAACTCCGTTCCCGATCAGAGATCGGGAACGAGGAAACGACTGCCGGCGGCTGTGGTTCGCGGCAACCGGAACTCATTTTTTCCTTTTTGCCGGTTTGGACTTTGCTTTGGGCGGACTCGTTTTCGCCCCCTTCTTTTTCTTGTCCGCCGAAGCTTTTTCGGGGGAAGATCCTCCCTTGCCGTTGGCGTCGGGCGAAGCGGGCTTTTCCTCTTTTTCCGGCGCATCGCTCTGTTCTTCATCCTCGGGCGTGACCACGGCAACGTCGGCGATGCGGTCGCCGCCGTCCAATCGGATCAGGCGGACTCCCTGCGTGTTCCGTCCGCTCAGCCGGATCTCTGTCGCATCCTGGCGGATCACCATCCCGCCGGAGGTCACGACAACGATGTCGTCGGTCTCAAGAACTTCTTTGATAGCGATCATTTTTCCCGTCTTGTCGGTGGCGTTCACCGTGTAGATCCCCTTGCCGCCGCGATGGCTCACGCGGTATCCCGATACTTCCGAGCGCTTGCCGTAGCCGTTTTCCGTTGCAATAAGAATCGTCGTGCTTGCCCGTTTCAGCGCAACAGCGCCGATGACAAAATCTCCTTTTTCGAGGCGGATAGCACGGACGCCGGCAGCCGTCCGTCCCATTTCGCGGACCTCCCCTTCGTGGAACCGGATCGCAAGTCCTTCATGCGTTCCAATGATGATGTCGCTCGTTCCGTCCGTCAGCTTGACGTCCTTCAGCAGATCCTTTTTCCTCAGCGAGATCGCTGCGATGCCGTTCTTGCGGGGATTGCTGAACTCGGCGAGCGAGGTCTTCTTCACGAGCCCCTGTTCCGTCACCATCAGAACAAAATTTTTCTCGCTGAAATCTTTGACGCTGACGAACGCCGTGATGTTTTCCGCCGGGTCTTTGGAGATCAGGTTGACGATCGATTTTCCTTTCGCGACGCGGCCTCCCTCGGGGATCTCAAAAACTTTCAGCCAGTAACATTGCCCCTGATCCGTAAAGAAGAGGATATAATTATGCGTGCTCGCGATGAACATATGTTCGATGAAATCATCTTCGCGGGAAGCGGCGCCGGTGACCCCTTTTCCTCCGCGCGATTGCCGCCGGTAGCCGCTCACCGGAAAGCGTTTGATGAAGCCGCCATGGCTGATCGTAATGACGACTTCTTCCTGCGCGATCATGTCTTCGATGCGGAATTCTTCGAAGTCGTAGACAATTTCCGTCCGGCGCGGGTCGGCGTATTTTTCCCGCATGGCAAGCAGTTCCTCTCTGATGATCTGGAGCTGGAGCTGTTTGCTGGCGAGGATCGCCTTGAGTTTCGTGATCAGCTTGATCGTCTCTCGGTACTCGTCTTCAACTTTCTTCCGCTCCAGGCCGGTCAGTTTCTGCAGGCGCATGTCGAGGATCGCTTTAGCCTGGATCTCCGACAGTTTGAACTTCTTCATCAACCCGGTCTTCGCCGTCTCGACATCCTTCGATGCCTTGATCAGCTTGATGATGGCATCGATGTTGTCCAGCGCGATGATGTAGCCTTCGAGGATGTGCGCCCGGGCTTCGGCCGCGTCGAGGTCGAATTTCGTTCGGCGGACAATGACCTCGTTCCGGTGTTCGATGTATTTCTGGATCATCTCCCGCAGCGTCAGGATGCGCGGCCGGCCGTCGACCAGCGCAAGCATGATGACGCCGAAGGTGGTCTGCATCTGCGTATGCTTGTAGAGATTGTTGAGGATGACCGCGGCGTTGGCGTCGCGCTTCAGGTCCACCACGATCCGCAGGCCGTCGCGGTCCGATTCGTCGCGGATATCCGAAATGTCCTCGAGCTTCTTCTCGCGCATCAGCTCGGCGATCTTTTCGATCAGGCTTGCTTTGTTGACCTGGTACGGAATTTCGGAGATGATGATGCTCTGACGGTCGTTCTTGCCGGTTTCGATGTTCGCCTTTGCACGGACGATGATCCTTCCGCGGCCGGTGGTGTAGGCCTCCTTGACTCCCTCATACCCGTAGATGATCCCGCCCGTCGGGAAGTCGGGAGCTTTGACGATCTTCATCAATTTCTCGTTGTCGATCGCGGTGTCCTTGATGTACGCGATGCATCCGTCGATCACCTCGCCGAGGTTGTGCGGCGGAATGTTCGTTGCCATGCCAACGGCGATGCCGCTGGCGCCGTTGACGAGAAGGTTGGGGATCTGCGCGGGGAGAACCGACGGTTCCTGGAGCGTGTCGTCAAAGTTCGGAGTGAACGCGACCGTGTTTTTTTCCAGGTCGCGCAGCATCTCTTCGGAGATGCGCGAAAGGCGGACCTCGGTATACCGCATCGCCGCGGGAGAATCGCCGTCGACCGAGCCGAAATTTCCCTGTCCGTCGACCAGCATGTAGCGCATCGAAAAATCCTGCGCCATGCGGACGATGGTGTCGTAGACCGCCGAATCGCCGTGCGGATGATACTTGCCGAGCACTTCTCCGACGACGCGGGCGCTTTTTTTGTAGGCCCGGTTCGAAGCGAGTCCGAGCTCGTTCATCCCGTACAGCACGCGGCGGTGCACCGGTTTCAATCCGTCGCGCACGTCGGGGAGCGCGCGCGCAACGATGACGGACATCGAATAATCGATGTACGAGCCGCGCATTTCATCTTCGATATCTACGGGGACGATCTTCTCGTTCGCTGTTGCCATGCCTTTATGATCTCAGTGGTTAAATTTACACATCCAGGTTGCGGACATACTTTGAATTCTTTTCGATGAACTCGCGCCGCGGCTCGACCTCATCCCCCATCAAAATAGAGAAGGTCCGGTCTGCATCGGCGGCGTTTTCAATGCTTACTTGCAGAATCGTGCGGGTCTCCGGGTTCATCGTCGTCGACCAGAGCTGTTCGGGGTTCATTTCTCCGAGGCCCTTGAAGCGGGAAATGACCGAACCGTTCTTCGATACCGCTCCCTCTTCGGCGACTTCAACGATCTCTTCCTCTTCCTCGGCCGCTTTTTTCTTGTCGGGCTTTTCGCTCTTGAGACGCTTCAGGATCTCATCCCGTTCTTCTTCGTCGTAGGCGTAAAATTCCTGCTTGCCCTTCTTGACCTTGTAGAGCGGCGGCTGAGCGATGTAGACATGGCCGAGGTCGAGGAGCTGCTTCATGTACCGGAAAAAGAGGGTCAGCAGAAGGGTGCGGATGTGCGAGCCGTCGACGTCCGCGTCGCACATGAGGATGATCTTATTGTAGCGGATCTTTGCCGGGTCAAAATCGTCGCCGACGCCTGCGCCGATCGCGGTGAAGATGTTTCGGATCTCTTCATTCTCAAGGATCTTGTGGAGGCGGGCCTTTTCGACGTTCAAGATTTTTCCCTTCAGCGGGAGGATGGCCTGAAAGCGCCTGTCGCGCCCCTGCTTCGCGCTGCCGCCCGCCGAATCCCCTTCGACAAGATAGAGCTCACAATGCTCGGGGTCGTTGATGGAACAGTCGGCCAGTTTTCCCGGAAGGCCGCCGCCGTCGAGCGCATTTTTCCGGCGGGTGAGGTCGCGCGCTTTTCGCGCGGCTTCGCGCGCCTCGGCGGCGCGGAGGCTCTTCTCGATGATCCTTTTCGCATCTCCCGGATTTTGTTCGAGCCAGTTCCCGAGTTCCTGCCCCACAACGGACTCGACGATGCTCTTGACCTCGCTGTTGCCTAATTTCGTTTTCGTCTGCCCCTCGAACTGCGGCTCCGGGACCTTCACGCTGACGACCGCCGTGAGCCCTTCGCGGAAATCGTCGCCGGTCAGCGTGATCTTGTCCTCTTTGACGAGGTTATTCTTGTAGCCGTAATTGTTGAGCGTGCGGGTGAGCGCCGTGCGGAATCCGACGAGATGCGTCCCCCCTTCATGCGTGTTGATGTTGTTGACGTACGAAAAAACATTTTCGGAATACTGGTCGTTGTACTGGAACGACACTTCCACCTCGACCATGCGCCCGTTCTCGTCCTTGTCCGAACCCTTTGCGTACACGGGCTTCCTCATCACCGACGGGCGCGTCGCGTCGATGTATTGCACGAATTCGACGATGCCCCCTTCAAAGTGGAAGCGTTCGGTCTGTTCCTGCTTCGAGCGGAGGTCGGTGATCTCGAGCGACACTTCTTTGTTGAGGAATGCAAGCTCGCGGAGGCGTTCGGCGAGCGTTTCAAACTTGAAGGCGCGGTTCTTGAAAATCGAACCGTCGGGAAGGAACGTCGTCTTTGTACCGGTCTTTCCTTTTTCCGCCTTGCCGATCACCTTCACCGGATCGACGGGGTCCCCTTTTTTATACTTCTGGTAAAAAGTCTTTCCGTCGCGGTAGACTTCCACTTCGAGCCATTCGCTCAGCGCATTCACCACCGACACGCCGACGCCGTGCAGCCCGCCGGATACTTTGTAGGTATTCTTGTCGAATTTCCCGCCTGCATGGAGCACCGTCATGACGACCTCGAGCGCCGAGCGGTTTTCCTGCGCATGAATATCCGTCGGAATCCCCCGTCCGTCGTCGATCACCGTCACGCTTCCGTCCTTGTTGATCTTGACGTCGATGTTCTTGCAGTAGCCGGCCAGCGCTTCGTCGATCGAATTGTCGACGACCTCATACACAAGGTGATGAAGCCCGCGCGCGCTGACGTCGCCGATATACATCGCGGGACGGCGCCGGACGGCTTCCAGTCCCTTCAGTACGGTAATGTCCTCTGCGGTGTATTCGCCGTTCGATCGTTTGGTCTTTGCCTTTGTTGTTGCTTCAGCCACGTGATGGTCCGTTCAATTGTTTATCGAAACCGTATGTCTTTGATGGAATCCGAGTTCATTGCTGCATGAACTTTGTCTAAAATTTCTTTTTTACGAAAGGTCAGTTCTGTGCGCCACGGCGCCGCCGATACCTTCACAATGAGGATATCTTTGTCAATTCGATCGACGCTGGTCAGTCCGGCAATCTGCTCGCCGACGATCGACGGCCACAGCGGTACAATGTCGTATTGCTGCAGCTTCTTCTGCAGCCCGAGCTGACGCATCAGGCCGTCGATCACGGTTCCGAGCGTTTCAGGGGGGCTCTGTGTCATGCCGCTGCCTCGTGCCGCTCATAGGCCGCGGCGCCGTTGAGAATCGAGAATTTCCGCCGCGCATCGTCCCATCGGATCGTGCCGTGAAATACCTGCTCGTTCGTCGTCGTGATGAACGACTGCCCGAGCGAATCGATGAGCGCGAGCAGTTTTCGCGAACGGGTATCGTCCAATTCCGTGAACACATCGTCCAGCAAGATCACCGGCGTTTCCGCGCATCGTTCCTTGAGGTAGAAGAATTCGGCGATCTTCAGCGCGATCAAAAACGTCTTGTGCTGGCCCTGCGAGGCAAAGGCTCGCAGCTGCAGTCCGTTCAACGAGAACACCGCTTCGTCCCTGTGCGGACCGACAAGCGTTGTGCCTATCCTCAATTCATCGCGCCGTTTCTCTCCGAGCTTCGCCCGGATGCGTTTGCCGACCTCTTCGTGCGACTCATTTGCCGACAGGGCGATCTGCGGAACGTACTCGACGGCCGGTGTCTCCGTCTCCTGCGCGACCGCCGCGTACGCGCGCGTAATGAACGGCGCAAATTCCTCAAAAAAAGAGGCCCGCTTCAAAAAAACTTTGGCCCCGTGAGCGCTCAGCGTTTCGTCCCAGGGCTCGAGCAACGCGGCGCTCCCGATCCCACGGTTCACGTCCGACAAAATCTTGTTCCGCTGGCGGAGCGCCCGCCGGTACTCGAGCATCTCTTCGACATAGACCTTGCTCGACTGCGAGATCACCAGGTCCATGAACCTCCGCCGGTCGGACGGGGTCCCGAAGGTGATGTTGTTGTTCTCCGGCGAAAGGACGACGATCGGGAACTGCCCGATAACAGATGAGAACGTCTCGGGTTCGTTTCCGTCGATGAACACTTTCTTTTGATTCGTCCGGGAGTCGAAAGCAACGCGAACGTCGTGCTCAACGCCGACGTCGGAGAGCAGTGTCCCCTTGATCTCGAAAAATTCTTTTCCCTGCTGCAGGGCGGTGGTATCGGAACTTGCGTAAAAACTTTTTGTCAGGCAAAGGAACGAGAGGGCTTCCAGCACATTCGTTTTACCGTGACCGTTGTCCCCCATGAATGCGTTCGTCGTCAGCCCAAAGTCCAGCTCTGTGCAGTCGTGGTTCCGGAACTGGCGGAGCTGTGCGCGCACGATCTTCATACGGTATGTGCGGCCCTCTTAATTGTTCAACCTCACCGGCATGATGAGCATGAGGACGTCTTCCTTGTCCCGCTGCGGCCGCGGGGAAACGATCCCCGCCCGCGTCGGGGAGCTGAATTTGAAGACTGCTTCATCCGATTCAAGGTGCGCCAGAACGTCGACAACGTAGCTCGAGTTGAAACCGATCTCCATCTCGCCGGCCGAGTACTCGCACGGAATCGTTTCCCGCGCCTCGCTCCCGAAATCGACATCCTCTGCCGCGATCGTCAGCTCGTTCTTTGCAAGCGACATGCGGATCTGATGCGTCGTCGAGCTCGAGTAGAGCGACACGCGCCGCACGGACGAGAGCATCTGGTCCTTGCTCACGACGAGCGTCTTGTCGTTGTCGAGAGGAATGACGGTCTCGTAATTCGGATAATTTTCCTCGATGAGGCGCGAGATCAGCGTCGTGCCGTCGAACTGGAACATGATATGAGAATCGTTCACCAAAATTTTGCTTTTTCCCTCTTCCGCCAGCTTTGCCACGAGCGCCAATGCCTTCGACGGTATGACAATGTCTTTCTTGAATTTCGGCGAGGCAAACGTTCTGTTGATGGTGCGTACCAGCCGGTGTCCGTCCGTCGCCACGGCGCGAATTTCCGTCTCCTTAAGCTGAAAGAGAACACCCATCATCGCCGGCCGCAGCTCGTCCGTGCTGACGGCAAAAGATGTTTTGCCGATCAGGTAGCGGAGCGTTTCTGCGTCCATACCGATCTCATTGTCTCCTTTGAACTGCGGCACGGTCGGAAATTCCTCGCTCGATTCGCCGGTGAGCGAATATTCGCCGTTCTCCGTCGCCATTTTGATCTTATTGTTTTCCGTGTCGATCGAAAAAACCACCTGAACATCCGGCAGCGCGCGGATCGTATCAACGATTCTCTTTGCGGGAATAGCGATGATGCCGTCTTCCGTCCCTTTCACGTTCAGGGCAACGGTCATCGAGATCTCGAGGTCGGTCGCCGTGATCTTCAGAACATTTTTGGCAGTTTCAAACAGGAGATTTTCAAGGATGGGGAGGGTCGAACGCGTGGGCACAACACCGATAGTCTTCGATAACGCTTTCTGCAATTCGCTGCTGGTAACGGAAAATTTCATGGAGATCTCCTTGCGTGAAAGGCACTGCTGGGTTGTGAATTTCTATCTCAAAATATACCAAGATTCCGGACGAAATTCAAGGAGAGAACGATGTTAAAGCGGGGCTTTTGCCGGGTAAAACGAAGAGTTTGATCCGCCGCTGTTCTTCACGCTGCGCGATCGGATCGTGCGCCTTCATATCGGCTGCATCTGGAAATTCAAGCGGCAGAAATCATTGAAAGAACAGCGTCGATGGACTCTCTGCCAAAAAGAATGCGATCTATTTCTTTGCCGTCAGCCAGCCGTTGTCGCTCAGCCAGTCCGCCATCCGCTGCGGCCACGTTTTGATCGAGTTCAACTGCGAACGATCCCCCATGTTGAACGCATGTTTCCCCTGCGCGTAGAGATGCGCTTCCATCGGTACTCTCGCCGCTCTGTATCTTTGAATCAGTTTTACGATCGGTTCCGAACAGCACTCATCGTCGTTTGCGGCGACCATGAACGCAGGGGGAGCATCCGGCGGAACGACGTCGGGGATCCCATTCGGCCCCGGATAGACGAGCATCTGGAAATTCGGTTTTGCATTTAACCGATCGACCGGATCGGGAGCGTTCGGGTCACCCGAACCGCCGGCGTATGCGACAAGCGCGGCAACCTCTCCGCCGGCAGAGAAGCCGAGGATGCCGATGCGCGATGGGTCGATGTTCCACTCCTTCGCATGGCTCCGCACCATTCGCATCGCTCTATACACGTCCTGCTTTACATGATCCATTGTGTATGGAGAATTTTCCTCTCGAATCAGCCTGTACTTGAGCACAATCGCCGTCACGCCAAGGCCGTTCAAGTACATTGCCGGGTCGCGCCCTTCGGGATTGATCACGAGCTGGCTGTGTCCGCCGCCGGGACACACAACGACCGCAGCGCCGTTCGCTTTTTCCTTTTCCGGCAAATAGACCATGAGCGATGGATTGTGGATGTTCTTCACCCACCAGTCTTTCGAGATTTCCGGCTCGTTGCGGCGGGACTCGAAACCGGGGGCTCCGTTTTCCCAAAGCGGGACGACGAAATATGTCGCCTGCGCAAACGCTGCGCTTTGAGGAATGAAAAAAGCTGAGAGGAACAAAAAGGCGATCCGGACGAATGTATGGTTTTTCATGGAGGAACTTGTTCTTGGCTGATATGAGGGGTTCTGGCGGCTTTTTTACATCGTCTTCAATCTGTTCTCGGCGATCCATTCGGCACTCTTCTCCGCGATCGCGAGGATGGTCATCTGCGGGTTCACGCCAAGAGATGTCGGCGTTACGCTTCCGTCGATGACAAACAATCCCCTGACGTCGTGGGTTTCACAATGAGAGTCCACCACCGATTGGAGCGGATGTTCGGCCATCCGGCAGGTGCCGAGCGGATGGGCGCTGTAAAGCGCGATTTCATTCGCCCCCCATTCAGCGTTCGCGAGAGCGCTGTCGATTTCTGCGGGGGACGAAAATTCCATTTTTTGTGAATGAAGCGTCATGACCCGTTTTGCTCCCGCAGCAAAGTGAATTTTCGCGGCAACGTTCAATCCTTCCTTCAGATAACCAAGGTCCCGTCCGCCGGCTTCATACGAAATAGACGGACGACCGTAGCTATTCAGCGTCACCGATCCCTCCGAATCTATTTCTTTCACCAGGACGATCGAAGCTCCTATGTTCGGATATTTCCTCATCAATTCTTTGTGCGCATTGCCGAATCCGGGAATTGCGAGGCTTGCAAGGGTCGGGTAGACCGGAACGGCTTCGATCCAGAAACCGCCCCCGTCCTTATTCTTGTTGAGGAACTCGCTGCACAGCGCCGACTGCGGTATGCCGCCAGCCGGATAGATAATGCGGTCATACACGCCAAGCACGGCCGAGGTGAGATGGAATGTCAAATGGTTGCCGACCTCGCCGCTGGAGTTGGCGAGTCCCGAGCGGAGCAGCAGCGCCGGCGAATGGATGGCGCTTGCCGCAACGATGACAACCGGCGCTTCGATAATGAAGTCCGTTTTTACTTTCTGGGCGGATTGATCGACGACGGAGCCGAATACCCGTTTAAGGCGTCCGCTGACGTCGATCTCATCGGCGCAGAAATTTGCAAAGACCGCTGCTCCCGCTTTCACCGCATCGGGGATGTATGTTACATTCACGGAGAGCTTCGCGTCGAACGGACAGCCGAGCCCGCATGCTCCGGCCCTCTTACAGTCGCGCGTATTCCTGCCGGATGCCTCTGCATGGTAACCGAGCTTCCGCGCGCCGTCGAGAATGATGCGGTTGTTCGGATTGTGATATTCCTCCGGTTCGACGTGCACGTTGAGATATTTTTCGATCCTCTCAAAATACGGCTCGAGGTCCTTCGACGAAAGTCCGCGCACGTCAAATGTCTTTGCCCACTTCTCGAGGACAAAATCGGGGGTTCGCAGCGACGTCGTCCAGTTGACCGTAGAGCTTCCGCCGATGCATTTCCCCTGCAGCACGGTCACGGCAAGGTCGCCCGTCGCCTGCCCCGCGCGCTCGCGGTAGAGATTCTGATAGGCGGTTTGTTCCGTCATATCGAAATCGCCGCTCGTAAAGTATCCCCCCTCCTCAAGAACGATGACTTTTTTGCCCGCTTCGGCCAGAACTTTCGCGCTCGCGCCTCCGCCGCATCCGGAGCCGATGATGCAGACGTCGGCGCTTTCACGGACAGGCTTTGAAATATCTTTCGATTGGATGATCATCGTATCGTTCGTTTCACGGCAGAGATTCCATAGCTATTTGTTGCCGCCGGCTCTTTCCCACGGCAGGAACATTCCGTCGTAGTGAACTTCATCCCAGGAGCGGCTGTCGGTGTAGAACAAGCTGAGGCTGACGCGCTTGAGAGCCTGGAATGCCGTGCGGCGGAAGGAGAGCGTGCTTGTCATCCAGCTGTGCAAATAGGCATCCTGGTCGGAGGGGGACATCTCCACGAAACTTGAGAAGCGAAAATCGAAAAGAAAGGCGAAGAGGGCCCCGTTGAAGACCGTCAATAATTGATGAAATTGATCCTGAATTTCCGGCTCGGCATCCGCAAGAAATGCGTCCGCCCTGAGGGAAACGTTGATGACGTCGGTGCCTGGATGCCCGTCCGCCGGATCACCGACGATGCGGGCGGCGACATTTTTCATGATCAGAAATTCCATCGGCGAGAAGAATTTCAGCGGCTGCCCGGTTTCAGAGACGGCGGCGTACGCGTTTTCGAAAGGAAGAAATTTTGCCGCAGAAAGTGCGGCGATGCCGAACAACGTTTTTTTGAGGAAACTTCTTCGTGAAGCGCTGGCGGTCATGAGAAGACGGCGATGGTTACAGGATCGAATAGAGCTGCATTGTCCGTACGATAAAGAGATTTGCGATCACGAGATTGATTCCGTGCGCCGTGTAACAAAGCGGGCAGTGTGTCTTCAGCCGGTAGACGAGCGCAAGGACGAGATACAGTCCCAGCCCGACGGACAGCAGGGACGCAATAAGGAACGGCATCTCAAACCCGCGGATTGGGACGAAAAGAATCGCGCCGTAGTAGATCATGCCGAGGATGCTGTTCGGGATGCCGAGCACTCTCGCCTCCGTCGCGTCCAGAATCCGGAGACACGCCGTCCGCTCCATTCTGCAAAACAAGGGGATCCATTTACTGTCCGCTTCAACCAGACGATAATACACCAGTGAAAAGTACGATGAGATTCCGAGGCCGGCAAGTGCACACGAACATAGAAGCATCTCAACCATGCTTGAAAGTATGAATCATTCGACCGAGAATCAAATGACGCCGGCTTTCGCTGGAAAACGGCGGCATTGAATAAACTTTTCGTATATTGCTTTGTCTCTTTATTGAGAGCGGTCAAAACTTTATCGACCGGTCGTGTGTTATACTTCATACCAGGGGCGCCGTTTACCGTCAACAGAATTACGTACCACAAAAGGATCGCTGCATGAAAAAGAACGTTGGGCTGTGGATGCTCGTCGGCATCATTGCCGGGCTCGGACTTGGGTTCTTCGTCAACGACAACATCTACCTCAAGATCAACAAGAACATGGATGAGTTCGCCCAGGTCTACAAAGAAATCACCATGAACTATGTCGACGAAATAGACCCCGAAAAATTCATGCACGCCGGGATCGACGGCATGCTAGAAACGCTCGACCCGTACACCGTTTTCTACGGAGACAAAGAGGGGGAAGAGATCGATCTCATCACCCACGGGGAGTACGGGGGCGTTGGCATTTCCATCGGCACGCGCGACGGCTACATCATCGTCATCGCTCCCATGGACGGTTATTCCGCGCAGAAGCAGGGGATCCGCGCCGGCGACCGGATCATTGAGATCGACGGGCAGAAAATCTTCAACACGAACCCCGATTCCGTGCGGAGCATGGTGCGCGGTGAGCCCGGGACCGAGGTAAAGATGAAGGTCGAACGCGAGGGAGAAAAGGAGCCGCTTGACTTCGTCCTTGTGCGCGAAGAGATCCAGGTCAACAACGTGACCTATTCCGGGTACATCGGCAACGGCATCGGGTACATCCGTCTCGAACGGTTCTCGCGCCGCGCCGGCGACGAAGTCCATCAAGCATTGCGGGAATTGAAGGCGAAGGGGGACCTCCGCGGCGTGATCCTCGACCTGCGCAACAACCCGGGAGGATTGCTCGAAGCCGCCGTCGACATCGTCAGCCAGTTCAACCCGAAAGGAAGCACGATCGTCACGACGAAGGGACGGAGAAGCGACGATGAAAAAACGTACGTCGTCCCCGACGATCCGATCGCCGGCGATATTCCGCTTGCCGTCCTCATCAACAAGAACAGCGCAAGCGCCAGCGAGATCGTCGCCGGAGCGATCCAGGACCTCGACCGCGGCATTCTGATCGGCACACGGTCGTTTGGCAAGGGGCTGGTGCAGACCGTGACGCAGCTCGGCTACAACACGTCGCTGAAGATCACGACGGCACGCTATTACACGCCGAGCGGACGAAGCATCCAGGAGATCGACTACCGGCATAAGAACAGCGACGGAGTCTTTCTTGTGACGCCCGACAGCCTGCGCCATGAGTTCGCCACAAAACACGGCAGGCAATTTCTCGACGCCGGCGGCATCACCCCCGACTCGACGATCCCCGATGCGGAACACAGCGCGCTCGCGCAAGAGCTGATCCAGCGGGCGATGTTCTTCATGTTCGCAACGCACTATGTCTCCCAGCATCCCGACGGCAGCGGAGATTTCACCGTTGACGACGCTCTGCTGAGGCAATTCGAGTCGTATGTCAAAGAAAAGAAGTTCGACTTCAAGGACGATGCCGAAGAGAAGTTTTCGGAGCTGAAGGATGCGGTCGCGAAAGAAAATTACGGGGATGCGCTGACCCCTTCGCTCGACGCCGTCGGAGAGCAGCTTCAGAAAGAACGCGCGAGTGCATTCGCGCGGCATGCGGACGAACTCCGCGAAGAACTCCGCGAGGAAATTGTCGGCCGGTATGCCGGCGATAAAGGAAGGATCAAGGCATCGCTTGAATCGGACGTCCAGGTGCAGGCGGCGGCAAAGCTGCTCGCTTCAAAAAAAGTATACGTCGCGCTCCTTGCCCCTGAAAAAAAACACCGTTAAGAGGCCGGCGTCTCTTACGCCCTGATTTGGTTGTTGACTGTCTCGAGGTATTTTTCCATCCTCCCCAAAAAGACAAGGTAGGCGTTCATCCAGTCGGTCGGCGTGACCGGTTTTTTCCCGATGCAATCGTTGAAGATCTTCTGGATGCTCTGCGCGAGTTTGTGTTTTCCCACCTCGACGACAAATTCAACGTCAGAATGGTAGTACATGTAAATATCCTGGATGTCGTTGGAGATCTTTGCGTCGACCTTGGCTTTCGACGCCAGCGGATGATCCACCTTCTGTGCGCTGGATGACTCGTAAATCAAAAGATTCCACATATCCATGACGCTCTTGAAATCGTTCTCATTCTGGCATTCCACCTCCGGCAAAAGGGCGGAGCACTTTGCGGTCTCGGCCGTTGTCTTGTAAAGAGGGAACCCTTCCAGGTACTGCGCGACAACATTGATCACCTCGCGCTTCGCGAGCACGCGCAGGGTGACCGAGCGGACATCATTCTTGAGCTTCCTCTCCGCAACGGCGATCGACTGCTGCGTTCCGGCCTGGGCCGACTGCTTTGCCCGCTCAAGCTTCGTCTTATAGTCCGCCGATTGCTTTTCCTCCGCCTTCGCCTCCAGCACTGCTTTTCGGATCTCAGGGGGAAACTCATCGTAGCGGCGCGCGCCGTTGAGGATGTTGCCGATCGGCTCTGACCGTGCCTTGAAAATCCCGAGCAGCGTTGTGATGAACCGGTCCTTATACAACGCGCTGAAGTGCTGAAGGTCGGCGATCACGTAAAGGTCCTCGCCGACGGTTGAGAGAAGCGTGTTGAATGTGTCCGCTACGCGGACGATCCCTGATTTTTTGTCGTCGAGTGAACGGAGGGTAAAATCAAGGCCGGCTACGGTGGTATCGAATATAACGGTGCGCTTCGTGCAGAGCCGAATGGACCCGAGCGCCGCAATTTCGACGTCGTTCATTTGATTGGCCCTCAGGACCTCGCGCAAATAGGTCACCTGTCCGCTGGCGGGCGCGACGATCAGAATATCCGACTGTGTTGTCGTGCCGTTCACAAGGGCGTGTTTGATGCATTCGACGACGCGCTTTGCGCTGGCGTCGTTGTACGGAAGTATTTTCTTTTTCCCCAGGTATTGAAGCGACGTGCCGCGTTGATCGTCGGTGCCGATGAAAAAAATTCTCCCTTTCATTCCCTGCGGGACCGGCGTTCCGTTCAGCGCCGAAACGAGACATGCTTCAAACGCCGACGCCGGATAGGCCGGATCGTTCAATTCACAGGCCGTATTTTCCGGCAGTGACTGGAGGGTGAACCGTTTGTGTTCGCTCTCTTCCTGCTGGTAGAACGTAAAATAATTTTTTTGAAGCCATTTTTTCGCCGGCCCGAGCTGGCAGACCGACTGGGGCGGCTGCTCGGTAATGTCGGCGAGGATGAAGCATTGCCCTTCCGCAAGCGAGGCGGCCCAAAAAAATTCGGCAAGGTTCAGCGCATGCGCGTCGTCGATACAGACCACGTCGAACGCCCCGAGCTGTCCCCGCTCCAATTTCAGCGCTTCGTGAAGCGTCGTTGCGAGGCACCGGGCCGATGCACTGTCCGGGGGGTATGTCTGCTGCAGCGAAAGTTTTGTCGCTGCGAGTTTTTCGACCTCTTTTTTTTCTTTCAGCGAAACGGGGAGCTGCATTTCCTTCTTGTACTGTTCTTTCAACAATGTTGCCGCGTGCTCTCTGAGACGAACAACGAGCGCAAGTTTGTCCTGAAGCTGCCCCTGCGCCGCATCGATATCGGCCTTCGAAATCCCCTGCTTCATCCGCTCGAGCATCGATGCCCCCTGGAGCTGCTGCAGCCGTATTTTCAGCTCTTCTGCTTCCGCCGTCGCATCCTCTATCTGCCGTTGTTTTTCATCCCGCCGTTTTATCAAAGAGGCAACCCGGTCGTACTCATGCTCGGCGGCGATCATCGTGACGAGCTTTCTCACTCCTTCGCCGTTCACACCGGAGCCGCTCCCCTTCATCGAATACAGCGGCATCGGCAGCGCCGAAAGGAGACGGATGCCTGAATCGATCACAACGACCGATTCTTCGGCCACAGCTGCATTCAGCGCAACAAGTTCTTCCATGGAGTCATGCAGCCCGCCCGATGAAGGGGTGAGATACAAAACTCTTCTGCCTTCCCGGAGAGCGTTGAGCATTAATGAAGAGGCAACCCCGGTTTTCCCCCGCTTCCGCTCGCCGATGACGAACGAGATTTTCCGGGCAAGCGATTTTTTTACGGCGTTTCGCTGGGACTCGGAAAAGGTGGACGGGAAGATCGGTTCTTTCGGTGTCGGCCGGACATTGTCCGCAAGCCCGCGGTGAATTAGGCGCGTGACGATTTCCTTCGGCTGGATCGTTTCGTACCGTTTCGCAAGGAGTTCGATCTCCTCGGAGGGATTCCATTCGCACGTCATTTCGGAAATCAATTCCCCCGCATCAAGAGGGAGGAGAAAAAATACGAATTGATGATGGACCTCCGCGATGACCGCCGGAAACGAGAGCTGAAGGTTCGTGCCGAGGGTGCATTGTGCGGTGAGCGCCGGTTCAAAGAGAAAATTTTCCGGCGCTTCGAATCGGTACACAGCGCTCTCCTCCAGCCGCAGCATGCGAACGCCGTGCGCCAGGACCGCCTTCTTCGGAAACACGCTCCGGGCTTTCAACTCCTCCGCAAGGGCCTGACGGATGTGCGCAGTCTGTTCCGTGATCGGTTCCATTTAATGAATATCCATCCTCTTCGAATTCGGTGTGCGCCGGGAAATTCTACCCTGCAAGCCTGTCGCCGACAAGTTTCTTAACGTAGCGAAAGTCTTTCTCATTGTGAACGAAATCAAGGTCATCGCTCTCGACGACGAGCAGGGGGCCGAGCTTATAATTGCCGATCCACGATTCGTAATGGCGGTTGAGCTGTTCGAGATATTCCCGCTTGATGCTTTGCTCGTAGGTCCGCCCCCGTTTCTGAATCTGCTGCTTCAGCGTGTCCACGGAAGCACGAAGGTAGATCATCAGGTCCGGGGGGCGCAGGTATTCCGTCATGACATGGTAGAGCGCGACATAATTTTCGTAATCGCGTTTATCCATGTTCCCGATCTCATGAAGATTGCGCGCGAAAATTTCGGCGTCCTCGTAGATCGAGCGATCCTGGATCACCGAGTCCGGCGATTCGACGATCTCTTTGTGGTTGGTGAACCGGTGCGAGAGAAAATAGATCTGGAGGTGAAACGACCACCGTTTCATGTCCCCGTAAAAATCCGCCAGGTACGGATTATCTTCGACAGATTCGAAGTATGGCTTCCACGCGAACTCTTTCCCGAGCATGGTGGTGAGGGACGACTTGCCGGAGCCGATATTGCCCGCAACGGCGACGAATGATTTCTTCTGTGGGGTGGTCATAAAGGAATTCCATGATAATATTCAGCGGGTGTACTGCGCATGAGATTTTTTTGCCGCTATTGTGAGGATCCTTTCTTGTACACTTTTCCGTCCTTCATCACGAATGAGACCTTTTCAAGGAGAGAAATATCCTTTAACGGGTCGCCGTTCACGGCGACGATATCGGCGAAGGCGCCGGGAGAGATCTCGCCGAGCGTGCCGGACATGTCCAGGAGGTCGGCAGCCATGGTTGTCGCAGATTTAATGGCCTGCATCGGCGACATCCCGAATTTTACCATGTAAGAGAATTCTTTCGCCTCGTTCTCGGTCCACCCAAATCCGCCGACATCGGTGCCGAACACGATCTTTACCCCGGCTTTCAATGCCTTGGCGAAAACAACGGGCAGCGCCTGATTGAAGGATCTGTTGATCGGATTTCCAGCCGCAGCTCTTCCTTCGGCGACCCAAACGTTGACATAGATGGTCGGACACCAGTACACGCCTTTTGCCGCCAACAGCGCTATGCATTCATCATCCATTCCAAACCCGTGCTCAATGGAGCTTGCTCCTGCATTCACCGCAGAGATAATGCCGTCGCGGGTCACGGCGTGCGCCGCAAATTTTTTATGTTCCAATCGCACTTCATCGCCGATGGCGTTGATCTCGTCCTGAGAAAAATTGGGGAGACCGCGAAATGTTCCGTCGGGCAAACGATAATAGCCCCGGTCGGCGTACACCTTGACCCAGTCAGCGCCATACGAAATTTGTTCTCGCACTGCACGCCGCGCTTCATCGGCACCGGTGATCTCCTGTACTCCTTTGGGCATCGAGAGCTCCCACGCGTACGCGCTGTTGCGCAGCGGATAATGACCGGTGGTGTTGATAGCGCGCGTGGCGACAAACATTCGCGGACCGTCGATAATACCGTTGTTGATCGCTTTCTTTAGGTCAACGTCGGCGTACATTGCTCCTTCGCTTTCAAGGTCGCGGATCGTCGTGAATCCGTGCATAAGCGCGGTCCTGCACGAAACTGTCGCCCGAAGCGTCCGATAAGGAACAGATTCCTTCAAGATCTGATCCGCATAGTCTTCTTCCGTAATATCCCCCTGCAACAGCACATGTGTGTGCGCATCGATGAGTCCGGGAAGGACGGTAGCGCCCGAAAGGTCAATGACGACCGCATTGCCGGGGATGGAAATGTTTTGCCCAACCCTCGCGATTTTGTTCCCCTCAACAAGGATCACTGCGCCATCAATTGGCGCATCGGACTTGCCGTCGATGAGCCTGCCGCAGCGAATGGCGGTGACCTGTTGGGAGAGGGTTTTCGCGGAGAAAACAAAAGCGAGAACCGCAATGGATGCAATCGCTTTATGAACGCAGATGCGGCTCTTTGAAGGAATATTCTTCATTGTGAAAGTTTTTCAAGTTCTGCCGCCGCCGAATCGATCACCGACGCTTCCGCTTCTATGACCTGCGCGACCTTTGAGATCTGCTCGTCCGCCATCTTCCATTGCTGCTGTTCGATGGCTTCGCGTACAGCGGGGATCGTCTTTACGCCGTATCCGGTGTAAAGTCCGGGGGCGTAGATCTGGTGCTTGAACCACGGGCGTCCGGGGAGACCGTCGGCCGATGTCAGCTTCCGCTCGGTTACGATCAGTTTATCATTGATCGTCTTGAAGGATGCCGATTTTTCTTTATTGATCCCGGCTGCCGCTTTATCGTAACGCTCCGCGGATCTCGACAGGATGTCAACGGCGTTTTGCAGGGGGGCGAAATTCAGGTACGGGGGAAGTTCTTCTTTTGCGGGCGGGACAGATTTGATCTTCGGGTCCGCCGTTGCCGTAAAGACTCCTTCATCAATTTCCCTGTTACGCTCGCGGATATCTTCCTGTTTACTTCTCGCGAGTTTTTGCAATTCATCCAAATATTTTCTCACTGTCTCGGAAAAATTCGTAAACGCATACGGGAGCAGGCCCGTATCCGCCAATCGAAGGACGGCCGTTCCGACCGTCTGTGCCAATGCTCGTCCGTAGACGAACGACGTATCGGAAAAATGCGTGTAATAATAGAAATCATCGTAGACCGAATGGTACACTCCGCCGCCGTCTTCCCCGCCGAAACCAAGATTCAGCGAAGCGATGCCGATATGGTCGATGAACGCGCTGTAGTCGGAACCGGACCCGAGCGCGCTGATCTTCAGGTCCGCGCGCCCACGGATATCCCGGCGCTCGTCCGGCGAAGACGCGTGAGCGATCTGCGCAAGGTACTGGCGCCTCCAGACAGAAATATTTTTTTCCGGGTCGGTGATATCGCGCATGACGCCGTTGATGAATCTTTCAAGGGAATGCGATCCGCCGACGTAAAGGTAGCCGCGCTCGTTTGAATCGGAGTTCAGGTAGACGACCCCTTTCTGCTGAAGCTCGTCGGCGTGCGTTTCGACCCATTCGGTCGACCCGAGCAATCCTTCTTCCTCGCCGTCCCACGCGCAATAGACGATGGTCCGTTTCGGCTTCCATCCCTCCTTCAAAAGCTCGCCCAACGCCCGCGCTTCTTCAAGGAGCGATATTTGTCCGGAGAGAGGGTCGTCGGCGCCGTTGACCCAGGCGTCGTGGTGATTTCCTCTGATGATCCACTGGTCGGGAAACTCAGCGCCCGGGATCTTTGCGACGACATCGTAGATCTTTTTTTGATCCCAATTGAATTCCGCCTTAAGGTGAACCTTGGCCTCTCCCGGGCCGACATGGTAGGTGATCGCAAGAGCGCCGCGCCATTCCGGAGGAGCCACCGGTCCGTTCAGCGCTGCAAGCAGCGGCTGCGCGTCGGCGTACGAAATCGGCAGTACGGGAATTTTTGTCAAGACCTGAACATCCTTCAGCGCGAGACGTTTTGCACCGGGTGTTGCGCCGATGCCGGGAGTAAGCGGGTCGCCGGGATAGACCGGCATATCCATGACGCTTCCCCGCTGAACGCCGTCGGGGGGACGGTATGCCCCTTTCGGAAATGTGTCGCCGTTGTTGTAACCGTCGCCCGAGGGGTCGGAGTAGATAAGACAGCCGACCGCTCCGTGCTCTGCGGCGACCTTCGGCTTGATCCCCCTCCACGATCCGCCGTAACGGGTTATGACAATGCAGCCCTTCACGGAAATTCCCATCCGGTCGAGTTTCTCATAATCGTCCGGTACGCCGTAGTTCACATACACCAGCGGCGCCGTAACGTCGCCGTCTATGGAATACGCGTTGTAGGTCGGAAGCTGTTCGTCGCTTTGGTTCGATGTCGGATCTTCAGGGACGGCCGGTTCGCGAAGTAACGCAGAAAATTTCGTCGGCGCAACGAGCTCGACCTCGCGCGCTTTCGGGGTGGGGAAAAGTACTTCGAACGTTTCAATGTGTGCGTCAAGCCCCCACTCTGTAAACTTGGAGAGGATCCATTCAGCATTCTCTTTGTCATACGGGGAGCCGACGTGATGAGGGCGGGCTGAAAGTTTTCTCATGTACTCCCGCATATTTTCGGGCTTCGGAAGCGCGCAGAATTTTTCCTCCCACTCGCGCTCCGTTTGAGAAAAGACAACGCCAAAGCAAACAACAGTAAGAAAAGCAACAACTGCGCGCCTCATTCCTTCCTCCAATGACAATTTTTCAAACGGCGGGAAGCAAATGCCGGCGTATGCCGGCATTGCGACAGGGAATATCAGCTTTCTTGCTCTAACATTCAAGGCGGGAGATGAAAAAAGGCGAGACCGATTTCGATCCCGCCTTTCTTTAATACTCCGTAAGCGGATCAGCGGCGGTCGTCCCAGCCGTCTTTATCCCGGCGGTCGGGAAAATTTTTGTCGAGGGGAATCTTCACCGTGACTGACGCCTGCGCCGTTCCGGCAGAATTGGCGGCGGTGATGATAAAAGTATATTGCCGCACATCGCGGTCAAACCAGGGATTTCTGTCCTTCAACGATAGCTTCACCGCATACGGTCCGGCGGCAACTGTTCCCGTGTAATGAACTTGTCCGAACTCATCGATCAGCTGGTAGCTTGCGCCCCCCTGTGAATTCACGACGACGCCGCTAAAGACCACCATTACCCATTCTCCGTTTCGCGTGCATAACGGGACGGGGAGCGCTTTGACGGTAACGGTGGGCGGAGCCACTGAACTCAGCGTGAACGAGATCGGCGTCGATGCGGTCCCCTCCGGGATCCCTGAAAGAATTGCTGCCACGGTCACCGTATACGTGCCGGATGGCACATTCGTCAAGACAAACTGCGGCGATGCAATGATCGTATCAACATACGTGTTCGTTCCCGACAGGACGATGAGATGATAGTCCATCGCTGTCGTCACAGTGTCCCACGATACTGTCACGGTCGAACCGTTAACGGCCGCGGTGACATTCGCAGGAGCAGGAATGCTTTTATAGAGAACTTTTGCGTTCTCTTTTCCTCCTCCATAGCCGCCGGCGCTTGAGACCGGGTCTTGCGATTCAGAACTGCATCCCCAAAAGAAAACTGCAAAGACAGCAACGACGACTCCTATAAACGTAAATTTAAGTTTCATACAAGTATCCTTGGAAAAAAATATAGACGAGAGTAAAGAGCTTCTCAAAGATTTGTAAACTGGGAGGCAAAATCAAGGAGATTTAGAAGAAGATGATTGCACAATCTCTCGACTTGGGTAACAACCGGAGAATTTTTCTAGAGCGGCGGGTTAAAACGCTTACGGTTCAGACGCGGACAACGACGATCGTCGCGTCATCTGCAAATTCTTTTTTTACCGTGAATGTCCGAACGGATGCGATGATCGAATTGCTCAGCGCCTCCGACGAACCGCGTTCGGTATTGCTGATCAACTCTTTCAACTTGTCGGCGCCGAATTGTTCCCCTTTATCGTTTGCCGCTTCGGTGATCCCGTCGGTATAGAGAACGAACATATCGCCGCTGCCGCAGTGAACGGTTTGTTCGGTGAATTGCGTTGAAGCCTGTATCGCCAGCGCAAGATTCGGCGTGCGAAGCTCTTTGATCGCGCCGTCCGATTTTTGAACGAGGAAGACCGGCGGATGTCCGGCCGTCGTGACATGCGCCGTCATCGTCCGCCTGTCGAGTACAAGAAGGGCGAAAGAAACGAACATCTTTTTGTCGGTCACCTGATACACGGCGTTGTTCAAATTGAACATCAACTCCGCCGGCGCTGTGGTGTGGCGGAGCTCGGTATGGAATGCGCTCTTCGTCATCGCAGAAAGTATTCCCGCGCCAACGCCGTGCCCCGAGACGTCGGCGATCGCAATGACGACCGCGTCGTCGGAGAGCTTGATCATATCATAGTAATCGCCGCCGACCTCCGTGGCCGGCACCGTCACTCCCGCCGCCTCGCACCAGTCGGTCTTGAACGCCGTTTCGGGCTGCAGAGATTTTTGGATGGAGCGCGCAACGGAGACTTCCGTTTCCAGGCGAGTCCGTTTCATGATCTCCCCGCCGATCGCGCTTATAAAAAAGCTGTAGCCAATCGAGAGGAGAAAGATCGCGATGATGCCGTACACCGGGCGGCGAAATTCGATGCGGTCGATCTCCTGCTGCGTGAACGTGAAAAGATGGTTTGCGGTCAGGATCCTCGCTTCCTCGAGCCTCCCAAAAAGAAGTTGCTCGACTTGGTGCTCGGTGCTCATTGCCCCGGTGATGAGAACAAGGGTGATGACAAAGAGCACGGGCTTCCTGATAAATAAAATGATGCACGCGGAGAGGGCCCCCGACATCACGGTAAGGTAGGCAAGCATGAACCACGATCCCGGTAGAACCCCGGGGTCCATCAGCATGCTGAGGGGGCCGATCGTACCGAACAAAAAGAAGACGGCGATGGCGAGACGCCGGAGGTCTTTTTGTTCCATTGTTTTCCAAAAATTTCTGGGAGACGGTCTGTGCGGCATGGCTTCACCCGTTTAACGTTGTTGAGATACGGAAGAAGAGCTCATTCTGTTGCGGCAATATAGGGGAATGGGGAACGAATCGCAAACAGCTGGGAGGTATTTCGTGATTTTTAACCCCCGGAATTGTCTCCGCTCAGGGGGTGACACCGGGAAATCGGTTTGCCTACTCCTCCGTTTCAACCTTCTTCTTCGAGGCGCGGTTGCGCTCGTTGGCATCGAGGATCTTTTTTCGGAGGCGAATAGACTTCGGCGTTACTTCAACATACTCGTCGTCGCCGATCCATTCGATCGCCTGCTCCAGCGTCATGATGTGCGGCGGCTCGAGCCGGACAGCTTCGTCGGAACCGGAGGCGCGCATATTGGTCAGCTGTTTCGATTTGCAGACATTGACCGTCATGTCGTGCTCCCGCGAATTTTCGCCGACGACCATTCCGGTATAGACGCGGGTCCCCGGCTCGATGAAGAAGGTCGAACGCTCCTGCAGTTTCCACATTCCGTACGCGACCGCTTCGCCCGATTCCATCGCGATGAGCGCTCCTTTGGTCCGGTGTTCTAATTCCCCCTTGAACGGCTCGTAGCCGTGGAAGAGATGGTGAAGAATTCCCGTGCCTTTCGTCTGCGTCATGAACTCGTTCCGGAAACCGATCAGCCCGCGCGAGGGGACGAAGAATTCCAGCCTCGTGTTGCCGTTCGAGGAGATCATATTCTTCATCTCTCCCTTGCGGCGGCCGAGATTCTCGATCACCGTGCCGACGAATTCGTCCGGCACGTCGATGATCACATGTTCCATCGGCTCGCAGAGAACGTCGGCGATATTCTTGTAGATGACCTCGGGACGTGAGACCTGCATCTCGTATCCCTCGCGCCTCATATTCTCGATCAATACGGAAAGATGGAGCTCTCCCCGGCCGCTGACGCGGAAGACATCGGGAGAATCGGTCAGCTCAACGCGAAGACTCACGTTCGAGCGGAGCTCGCGCGCCAGACGCTCGCCCAGATTTCTCGTCGTGACGTACTTCCCTTCCTGTCCGGCAAAGGGGGAATTGTTCACGACAAAATTCATGGAGATCGTCGGTTCTTCAATCGCGACGAACGGAAGCGGCGTCGGGTCGGCCGCATCGGCGATCGTTTCACCGATGTCGACATCCTCCATCCCCGCGATCGCGATGATGTCGCCGGCGCTTGCCTGCTGCGTTTCAACGCGCTTCAACCCTTCGAACGTATAGATCTTCGTGACGCGCGCATTTTCCGCCGCGCCGTCGCGATGGATGATCTTCATCGGCGAACCGAAACTGATGGTTCCCCGCGAAATTTTTCCGATGCCGAGCCGGCCGAGATAATCATTGTAGTCGATGGTGGTGACGAGCATCTGGAATGGGCCGCCGGTGTCCCCCTCCGGCGCCGGGACTTTCTGGATGATCGCTTCGAACAACGGCTCGAGGCTGTTGCTCTCCTGATCGAGCTCCGTTTTCGCGATCCCTTGTTTCGATATGGAATAGATCGTCGGGAAATCCAATTGCTTGTCGGTGGCGCCGAGCGAAAGGAAAAGTTCGAAGACCTCGTCCAGCACTTCATGCGGCCGCGCGTCCTTCCGGTCGATCTTATTAATAACGACGATCGGTTGAAGGTGTAGGTCGAGTGATTTTTTCAGGACGAATTTTGTACCGGGAAGCGGTCCCTCTGCGGCGTCGACGAGGAGCAGTACGCCGTCCACCATTTTCAAGGTGCGTTCAACCTCGCCGCTGAAGTCGGAGTGTCCCGGCGTATCGACGATGTTGATCTTTACCTTCGACTTGGAAGTTTTCGGCTTGTAGAAGACCGACGTATTCTTCGCCAGGATGGTGATGCCCCGCTCTTTCTCAAGGTCGTTCGAATCCATAACGCGCGTCGCCACGACCTGGTTCTCGCGGAACGTTCCGGTCTGGCGAAGCAGCTGGTCAACGAGCGTGGTTTTTCCATGGTCCACGTGGGCGATGATCGCGATGTTGCGTATGTCTTCTCGTTGCGCCATAGGGTCAAGCCCTGATTAAAAACCGTAGGGGCGACAATGTGTCGCCCCTGCAAGTGTTCGAAGCGTTTAATTCTTGATTAATATAGCGAAAATTTTCCTTGAATCCAAGGCGGCGGGGAGCATTGCTGTTTGAGAATTTCACCTCCCGCTCCCAAACTCAGAAAATTCCCCTCAATTATCCGGAGCGCCGCTGAGAATCCATCGGCGGATGGCATCTATTTCGTTCTGCGTCAGCTTGTCGGCTCCCTTCGGCATGATCTCCCCCTGACTGCTATCCGGGGCGATGAGCTTTACAACCAGGAAGCTTGAATCGGGATTTCCCGGTTTCACCCTGAGAAATTGCGGGAGATTTTTCTTATCCATCGTGCTTCCAACGCCGACGAGCTGCGTAAATGAATTCCCTTTGACCAGGCTCAGGTTTCCCTTTTTTCCGCTGCCGTGACACGACGGAGCGTTGCAGCTCTCATCAAATATTTCTTTTTGGATGGAAGAGAGCTTTGGCTCGATCGGTCTGTCCTGGGAGCCCCGGCGCGAGCTGCAGGAAAACGTCATTAGACAAAGGAGGATCAAACGGACTAAAGATGAAAACCGGGTCACAAGATGCGGCGAAGTTCGTGCGTTATTGTTTGTCTATGCCAAAATAAAAATTTCGCGACAGAGTTTCAAGGAATTGAATCGGTCGGCGGTGTTACGGTCCGAGAATTTCCACTCTCGTTCCGGATCTCCGATGGGAATGAGAGAAAAAAGGGCTTGCCCAACATGGCCGCCGAAGTCATTTAGAACTCTCCCTCTCAAGTTCGGATGCTCCCGAACGGCGCTTCATTTTGTTTGCATCCTACTTTGAGTTTCACTACTTTGCCTCCCGCACGGCGTAGGGCAACTGCAACCATCTTCCGTTTCGGCACTATGAATAAACGTTTCTTCATCCTCCTGATTCTTTTTGGAATTCCTTCATTGACCTACTCGCAGACATCCGACCCGGCGCGAAGCCAGGTGCTCGGCGACGAGCAAGCCCGGCACTCCGAAGACTGGGTGCGCAGCGGGATCATTTATGAGATCAATACCCGCTCGTTCTCTCCGGAAGGAACTTTCGCCGGCATCGAAAAGGGGCTCCCCGGGCTAAAAAGACTCGGCGTAACAATTTTGTGGATCATGCCGATCCATCCGGTCGGCGTGCTGAACCGCAAGGGACCTCTCGGCAGCCAGTATTCGGTGCAGGATTATTACGGCATCAACCCGGAATTCGGGACGCTGGACGATTTTAAAAGCCTCGTCGCCGCCGCACACAAGCTTGGTTTCCATCTTATCATCGACCTGGTTGCAAACCACACCGCGTGGGACAGCAAGCTCATCAAACAACATCCTGAATGGTTCACAAAAGACAGCGCCGGGAAGATCGTGCCGCCGAATCCCGACTGGACGGACGTTGCCGACCTCGACTATTCGCAGCCGGGCCTCCGCACATACATGACCGACATGATGAAGTATTGGGTACGCGATATCGGCGTCGATGGGTTCCGTTGCGACGTCGCCGAAATGGTCCCGACGGATTTTTGGGAATCCGCGCGCGCCGCACTCGACAGCATCAAACCGATCATGATGCTCGCCGAGGGAACGTATCCCAAACATCATCTGAAGGCATTCGACGCTTCGTACGGATGGAATACGCACGGCCTGCTCGGCCCTCTCATCAGCGGAAAAATATCGGTGCTCTCCCTCGACACGGTGCTCAATACAGAGCGGCGGTGCTTTCCGCGAGGCTCCCTCCGCATGCGATTCAGCTCGAACCATGATGAGAACGCATGGGACGCTCCCGATGTCGTCAAATACGGGGTCAGCGGAGCCAAGCTGGCGGCGGTGCTCGTCAACACGCTCCCGGGAATTCCGCTTTTGTATAACGGCCAGGAGGTCGGCAGCCCGACGCGGCTGAAGCTGTTTGAAAAAATCCCGATCGACTGGAAGGACGGCGAAGAGTTCAGGGAACTTTACACGACGCTTTTCGACCTCAGGAAGAAAGAACCTGCGTTGACGGAGGGAGCAATGGCAAGAATTCCTTCTTCCGAGACAAAGCGCGTCTATGCATTCACGCGCATCGCCGGAGCGAGCAGATTGCTCGTTGCTTTCAACGCCGGCGCAAGCGAATTTACCGGCACGCTCGATCTTTCTTCGGTCGTTCCGGTTTCGGGCAGCAGCATCACCTTGACCGACATCTTCACCAAACAGGCGACAACGTCTGCCGTCCCTTCATCCAAAGAAATTCCTGTCAAAATTCCCGCAACGGGTTTTCGCGTTTTTCGCATCGAATAAGAATTTTCCTCTATCGCTATGACGACAACCGTACCACAGCAGAACCGGCTTGTCTCTCTCGACGCTTTTCGCGGGGCAACGATCGCCGGAATGATCCTCGTCAACAACCCCGGAACGTGGGGCGCCATCTATCCGCAGCTCGAACATTCGGCGTGGAACGGATGGACGTTCACCGATATGATCTTCCCCTTCTTTTTATGGATCGTTGGCGTTGCAATAACGCTATCGCTCGGCCGCCGGCAGGAAAGGGGAGATTCGAAAAAATCGCTCCTCCTCCAGGTCACGCGCCGCGCGCTCATCATCTGGGGCCTCGGCTTGTTCCTCGCCGGTTTTCCTTATTTTGATCTTTCCACGATCAGAATTTTAGGCGTCCTTCCGCGCATAGCCATCTGTTATTTCGCAGCCTCGCTCCTTGTCCTCTATGCAAAAAGCGTCCGCGTCCAGCTCTACTGGTTGATCGGATTGCTTGTCTCGTACTGGCTGATGATGAAGCTTATTCCTGTTCCGGGAATCGGCGCCGGCGTTTTAGAGCGGGGGCGAAACCTATCGGCCTATGTTGATTCTCTGGTCCTTTCGGGGCACATGTGGGGGCAGACAAAATCATGGGACCCTGAGGGCATCGTGAGCACACTCCCCGCGATCGCAACGGCGGTCTTCGGAGTGCTGACCGGACGATTGCTCCGCTCGGAACATTCCAAAGAAGAGAAAGCGGCATGGATGTTTGTCGCGGGAAATTTTCTTCTTCTTGCCGGCGCGATCCTCGACATGTGGCTTCCCATCAACAAGAGCATCTGGACCTCCTCATACAGTATCTTTATGGCGGGGATGGCGCTGAGTTGCTTTGCGACATTTTACTGGCTCATCGACGTCAAAGGATATTCGCGGTGGGCGAAGCCGTTCATCGTATTCGGAATGAATGCGATCGCGGTGTACGTTTTTTCGGAGTGGTTCGGAAAACTGTACGATTCGGTCATCGTCTGGAAGCGGCCCGACGGGTCGGAAATTTCGCTTCAGGAATTTATTTTCAACTCCATTTTCGTTCCGCTGGCAAGTCCGGTGAACGCATCGCTGCTGTTCGCGATCTGTTACCTGCTGTTCATTTTTTCCCTCGCGTGGATCCTGTGGAAACGGAAATGGTTTCTCCGGGTATGAGGTTTTTGCAGGACCGGGCAGTGTTGCGGTTTGCCTCTCGCTCCCAAACTCAGTTTGGGAGCGGCTTCGGTAACTTGTCTTTCGGGAAGATTTTCACTTCGCTCCCAATCGGAGATTTGGAACGAGAGAACCCTTACCCAAACGCTTCAAATGTGGAACCGTATCAGCGCTCAGGACTCTGTAGTGTCTCAGTTTGAATTTTGCCAGACCCGTCTTCTTTCTCTGTAGCCAGAGAAAGAAGCAAAGTCCCACTTTACGGGATCCCGCCTTTCATAATTTTGGAAAGCGGGAAGAGCCTCTCGGAATCGGAACCCTCGCGATGCTTTCCTTCGCACATGCCCAAGAAAACGGCCCCTCATGCCAACTCACAGCTTGCCGTTTTCTTAACGCGCGCATCGCGCCCAACGCACATACCCGCCGATTCCTCGCTTGAAATTTCACCAGCTTTTTGATTGCGTTTCGAAATCGTCGGGTGCGCGCGGGGGGAAGGATTCAATCGAAGGGTTCCAATTTCGGTGCAAAAATTCCATATGATGATGTTCGAAAAACTTGTTCGCACCGAAATTGGCGGGGGTGCGGCTGGGATTGAATCCGCGCGTTACGATTTTCCCCGAAGGGATCCTT